>DATCFW010000371.1:0-6883 GCA_036509295.1 Solirubrobacteraceae bacterium
CATGGTCCCGGGACCGTCCGGGCCGGTCGTCATGGAGGCGGAGCTGATCGAGCCCGAGCTGTTTCTCGGCAGCGACCCCGAGGCGCCGGGCCGGTATGCCCGTGCTCTGGCCCGCCGGTGCGGCGGCTCGGCCGGAGCTGCCTATCCTTGATCACGCCACCGACGCCGTTCTCGACGACCCGGTTTCTGCGCCCACCACCGATAGGGCACAATGGCGACCGTATTTGTCGACAATCCGAGGAGGAATCACCATGACACTGCAGATCGGGGCGACCGCGCCCGACTTCGAGGCCGAGACAACCGAGGGCCCGATTCACTTCCATGACTGGATCGGCGACTCGTGGGCCGTCCTGTTCTCCCACCCCAAGAGCTTCACCCCAGTGTGCACCACCGAGCTGGGATACATGGCGTCGATCAAGCCGGAGTTCGACCGCCGCGACGTGAAGATCATCGGCCTGTCGGTCGACTCCGTCCAGGACAACGTCAACTGGGCCAAGGACATCGAGTCCTCGCAGGGGACCGCCCCGAATTACCCGATCATCAGTGATGGCGATCTCAACGTCGCCAAGCTGTACGAGATGCTCCCCGCCGACGCCAGTGGCGATCCGAGCTCTCGCACACCGGCCGACAATCAGACGGTCCGCAACGTCTTCGTGGTCGGTCCGGACAAGAAGATCAAGCTGATCCTCGTGTATCCGATGACGACCGGCCGCAACTTCGATGAGGTCCTGCGCGTGATCGATTCGCTCCAGCTCACCGCCAACCACAAGGTCACCACTCCGGCCCAGTGGCAGCGCGGCGACAAGGTGATCATCGCCGGCTCGGTCTCCAACGACCAGGCCAAGGAGATCTACCCGGACGGCTGGGAGTCACCGGCTCCGTACATCCGGATCGTGCCCCAGCCCGAGCCGATCAGGTAACCGCTCTCATGGCCGAGCCCGCCCGGGTCTGGTGCCGGGCGGGCGGCCAATCGCGAGGTGCGGGTTGTGAGCGGTGGCTGCGGGCGGTCGATGCCGCCCCGGCAAACGTCCCACTGCGCGCCACGATCGGGTCCGGTGGGGCGCGCCCCCGCACCCCCGACGCCCGGACGCCCGGACGCCGATGTGGACCTCGGCGAGGGGCGCAGTCGCCGTCGCGGCGCGGCGGAATCAGTCTGCTAGCCGAGGACCGTGCGCACGAGCTCGATCGCGATCAGCACCGCGGCGATCCCGGCCGCCAGCGCGACGAGTGCCATCAGCACCCGCAGTGCGATCCGGGTGGACGGCGGCGGCGGGTCGGTCATCCGTCGGCCTTGTCGAGGAACAGCGCGGAGAACGCCGGTCCGCTCGGCGGGGTGATCGCAAACGCCAGGCTCCAGTCACCGACCATCACCAACGCCGGGGCCGAGCGGGAGTACAGGCCCGGCTGGGTCTCGGCCATCTGGTACTCCTGCTGGGGCATCTGCATGTCGGTCTGGTTGAACGTGAGCGTGATGTCGGCATGGCGGACGGGCTGTCCGTTGCGCATCACCCGTAGCGAGAACGAATCGGGCGCGGCCGCCTTGTTGGGCGAGACGAGCACGGACAGCCGGTAGCCCCCCAGCGTGACCGTCTTGACCACCTGGCCGGGACCGACATGGGCGAGCGCTTGGTCCTGGAGCGCGAACGCTGGGGGTGGTGGTGCCAGGCTGGAGAGCAGCGCGGCGACGAACACCGCGCCGCCGACGAGCACGGCCTCGCCGCCGACCAGTCTCCGCAGCCGCGCGGCCGCCCCCGCCCCCCGCGCCAGATCGGCGCGCGCCGCCACCAAACCCGGCGTAGTGGCCAGCAGGTTGCCCGCCGCCACCGCCATCGCCGCCAGTAGGATGCCGGCCTTGACCAGGATCGCCACGCCGTAGCCGGTCTGCCACAACGCGTCGAGTGTCGGCATGTGGTCGATCGCCTCGACGATCCCGGTGACCGCGAGCATCGCCACCGAGCCGAGCGCCAGCTTGGAGAACCGCGGGACCACCACCGACAGCGCCCGGACGCGGCGGTCGGCGGGGAGGCTGCGCCACAACACGAGCAGGCCGAGCAGCCCGCCGAGCCACAGCGAGCCGGCGATCAGGTGCAGCCAATCGGCGGACAGGGTGACCCCGGCGGGGGAGGTCTGGGCGGCATGCCCGCTGGCGCCGGGGATGACCAGGACGGCGACGGCGGCGATCACCGCGCCGGTCTGCGCCGCCAGCTCGGCGACCGAGCGCCGCTCCCGATCGGCCCGATCGAGATACAGCGCGGTCCAGCCGGCGCCGCAGAACAGCGCGAAACAGGCGAGCATGTCGACGTAGCCGCGTCCGAACGCGGTGACGCGGAACAGGGGCACGAGCGCGCCGACGTCGAAGGACGAGCGCAGCGAGTCCAGCGCGGTCGCCACGTCGAGGTAGACCGCGATCGCCGCCAGCGCGATGACCGATGAGATCACGAACGCCACCGACAAGGGGCGCAACCGGGTCCGCTCGACCCGCCGAACCATCGGCCGGGCGACGATGACCCGCAGCACGAACAGCCCGATCGAGACCATCACCGACAGGAACATGATCGTCCGGGCGATGAGCGGCTGCGGGGAGGTGGCGCTGCCGCCGATGCTCGGGATGGCGAACTGCGGCGCCGGTCCGGGGTTGGGTCCGATCGCATAGGTGAACGCCCCCTGCACCGGGTGGCCGTCGACTGAGATCGCCCGCCAGTAGATGAGATACCAGCCCTCGGGCAGCTGGGGGCGCAGCGGCACGACGAGCGTGTCGGGGTCGGCCGGCGATCGCTGCACCGGCCCCGTCGTCACCTGCGTCCCCGAGGCGCTCGTCACCGAGATGATCGCGAATCGGGGCTCCACGGCTTCGTCGTAGGTGAGCGAGACGGTGGTCGGCGCGGTGTTGAGGACGCCGCTGGCGGCGGGAACCGTCTTGACCAGGTAGGCGTGCGCCGACGCCGCGCCGGGCAGCGCCAGCGCGGCCGTGGCCGCGACGACCACCGCGGCGAGCCACCGGCGGCGGGTCATGCCAGCGGCCGCTGACCGCCGTTCAGGCCGGAGCCCCCGCGGCCCACGAGCGCGAACGCTCCGGCGGCGAGCCCGAGCACGCCGACGATCAGGGCGACGATCGTCAGCACCGAGGTCCCGCCTCCGCCGCCGAGCGACGTCTCGGCGACGATCGTAGGCGCCGGCGCCGCCGAGGACTCGGGCCCGGACCAGTTGACGACCGACCCGTCCGAATAGGTCTGCTGGACCTGGAACGCATACGTCTGCGCGGCCGCCGGCTGGGCGAGGAACTGAAACAGCGAATCCTCGCCGGTCGGCGTATGCCCCCCGGTCCAGGTGACCGTCTGGACGATCGCGTTGTCTCCCGAGCCGCTCGTCCGGGTGCTCATCGCCCAGCCAGCGGGCGGCGGCGCGAACGAGTCGATCCCGAAGCCGCTCGGCACGGTCATCACGACCTTGCTCGTCGTCACGCCGGACTTCTCGGTCGGCACCGCCAGGCTGAACAGCTGCAGCTGGCCGGCGAGCGACACGGCGGGGCTGACGCGGGCGTGGGCCGAGGCGGCGGCCGGCGCGAGCAGCGCGATGATCAGCGCCAGCGCGGTCAGCACGGCGGCGGGCGGGCGTCTCATCGCCGGGATCGTAGGGGGAGACCACCGCATCCGCCCGCAGGGCGTAGATTCCCCGGCGAGCGAGCCGATGGCGCAATCCGAGACCCACAGTCGCAACGAGCTGGTCGGCCGGCTGCGGGTGATGCCCGGGGCCGACGTGGAGCTCGGGCGCGACTTCGACCCGGCGCTGAAGATCGGCTGGCGCAAGGACGAGAGCGCCGCCGTGCTGCGCCACCACGTCCAGCTGCTCGCTGACTACCAGGACCGCCTCGCCGCGGAGGCCGCGCGGGGCGTCCTGATCGTACTCCAGGGCATCGACGCCTCGGGCAAGGACGGGACGATTCGCCACGTGATGAGCGGCGTCAACCCGCAGGGGGTGACCGTCCACAGCTTCAAGGTGCCCAGCGCCGAGGAGCTGCGCCACGACTTCCTGTGGCGCTACTCCCGCGAGCTGCCCGGCCGCGGCCAGATCGGGATCTTCAACCGATCGCACTACGAGGAAGTGCTCGTCGTCCGGGTCCACCCGGAGCTGCTCGGGCCCGAGCGGCTCCCGGCGGGGATGGCCCCCGAGCACCTCTGGCATCGCCGCTACCGGGACATCAACGACTGGGAACGCCACCTCAGCGAGAACGGCTTCACGATCGTCAAGCTGTTCCTCAACCTGTCCAAGGAGGAGCAGCGCACCCGCTTCATGAAGCGGATCGATCTCGCCGAGAAGAACTGGAAGTTCTCGGCCTCCGACGCTCAGGAGCGCGAGCGCTGGGACGACTACCAGGTCGCCTACTCCCAGATGCTCAGCCACACCAGCACCGAGTGGGCGCCGTGGCACGTGATTCCGGCGGACCGGAAGTGGTTTGCCCGGATCGCCGTCAGCGCGGTCATCATCAGCGCACTGGCCGAGCTCGATCCGCGCTACCCGACGATCTCCGGTGAGGATCGCGCCGCGCTCGAGCAGGCCCGTGCGCAGCTGGAGGCGCAGGCGCCGGCGGGCGCGGCGGCGGACCCGTTCGCTCAGCAGCGGGCGAGGCAGACATAGGTGATGAACGGCACCTCGAGGGTGCCGTCGGCGCGATCGATCGTCTGCGCGATTGCGCGCATCAGCTCCGCCCGGGCGTCGTCGGCGAGCAGGATGTGGTCCTGATGGGTCGCCAGCAGCTCGGGGTAGCCGGCGCTCGTGTACCGCTGCGCCCACGGGATCGTCCGCATCTGCGCTGAGTGAAACCCCTCGCTGGCGGCGACTTCCGCATGCCAATCGCCGGCCAGCCGGGTCGGCTCGCTGTCGGGATGCATGGGGAAGTCGGCGACCAGGTCGGGGACCGTTGCCCGGTAGGCGTTGCTCAGCGATGCGCGCAGGGCGCAGCGGCTCCAGTCGGGCAGCATCCAGATCGCGGCGAGGGTGCCGCCCGGCGCCAGCGCTGCGCGCGCCCGGCGGTATCGGAGCTCGGGGGCGATCCAATGCCAGGCCTGAACGCTCACGCAGCCGGCCAATCGGTCGCACGGCCGCCAGCTCTCGAACTCGGCCTCCACGACCTCCACGCCGGGATACTGGGCGCAGGTGGCGCGCGCCATCGCGGCCATGCCCGCGCTGGGCTCGAGCGCGAGCACCGCCAGACCGCGCTGCGCGAACAGCGCCGTGGCCTTGCCGGTGCCGGCCCCGACCTCGAGGATCCGCGCCGGCGGCGTGAGCCGGCCGAACTCGATCACCGCGTCGATCGCGGCCGGCGGATACGACGGGCGGACGCGGTGATACAGCTCGGCGACCCGGCCGAACGCCAGGCGCTGCTCGGGAGCGTAGTGCGGGTCGGCCACGCCGTCAGTCTGCCGGACGGGGGCTCGGGCGGGCGGAGCCCGGTGACGCCGCTGCCGGTGCCGGCCGCCCGTGAATCCGGCCCGGGCGGCCCAGCCACACAGCCGCCACCAGGCCCGCGAGCAGGTAGAGCGTCCCCTGGGCGTTGAGGACGTTGACGACGCCCAGCCGGTCGGCGAGCAGGCCGGCGGCGATCATCCCGGCCGCCTGGCCGACGCTGGTGGCCACGCCCGCCGCGGCGAACGTGCGGCCGCGCCGGCCGTCAGCCGACGCCTGCTGCAATGCGCTGGTCAGGCCGGTGACCAGTGCCGTGCCCGGAGCGCCGACGACGACGAACAGCCCGACGTACACCGGCACCGCCAATGTCAGGTGGGGGAGATTCCAGATCGCCAGGTCGAGCAGCCCGAACGCGACCGCCGCCGAGGCGGTGAGCGCCCGAGGGCTGATCCGCCGGGCCAGGGCGAGCGGGAGCGCCGCGGCGATCGCGCCGACTGCCTGGACGCCTCGCAGCAGCCCGATCTCACCGGACCCGCCATGCAGGACGCGGGCGGCGAACACGATGTACAGGACGGCGAAGATGCCCTGGGCGACGCTGGCGATGAGCAGCACGAGCAGGCCGGCGCGGATCTCGGGGGGGCGCAAGGCGAGCGCCCAGCCGCCGTCGCGGGCTGTCGGGTCCGGCGTCGGCGGGTCCGGCGCCCGCGGGTCGCCGGGCGCGGCGCGCGCCGGCGCGAGGCTCGCGATCAGGCCGGCGGCGAGCAGGAAGCTCGCGCCATCCGCCACCACGATCACCGACAGCCCGCCCCCGACGGCGAGCAGCGCCCCGCCGAGCGAGCCGCCGATCAGGCGGCCGACGTTCTGGTTGAGCGCGACGAGCGAGTTGGCTGACAGCAGCCGGTCCGGGTCCACCAGCGTCGGGAGCAGCGCGTTCTTGGTCGGATCGAACACGGCGGCCAGCGCGGATTGCGCCACGACCACGCCATAGACGACCGGCAGCCCCGAACGGCCCGCGACCAGCAGCAGCGGCGTCAGCGCGGCCGCCTGCGCCAATGGGATGCCGGCCAGGATGCGACGACGATCTGACCGGTCGGCGATCCGCCCGGCGAGCGGGGCCAGCAGCACCGGGGGAGCTAGCTCCACCAGGAACGCCGCCGCGGTGCCGATCGTCGAGTGGGTGTACTCGTACACGAGGATTGGCAGACTGACGAGCAGCAGCCAGTCGCCGGTGTCGGAAATGAGTCCAGCGATCCACAGGCGGCGGAAGCGGCGCTCGCGCAGCGGGCTCATTCCGGGCCTGGGTCCGGGCCCGGGCCGGACGGCGCCGGCGACCCGGCGCGAAACGCCTGGACAGCGAGGTGCACCAGCTCGGATTCCGGCGGTGGCGCGGGCCGGGTGGCGGCGATATAGGGGCGAATGAGCGCGTCGAGCTTGCCGGTCAACTCGCGCAGCTCCTCGGGCGCCAGGCGCAACGTGTAGC
>DATCFW010000372.1:0-6265 GCA_036509295.1 Solirubrobacteraceae bacterium
ACATGGCGGTCGGCTCGGCCGCCTCGCCGGCCACGCCGCCGCCGCACCGGCCGCCGCCGCCAGCGGGATCCGGACGGCGATCGGCCTCGTCCGCAGCCGCAACGCCTCGCTGCTCGGCGCGATCGCGTGGTGGGGCTTTGACATCGCCGTGTTGTGGTCGTGCTTCCACGCGTTCGGGGGTTCGCCGCCCGCGGCGGTCGTCGTGATGTCCTATTTCATCGGCATGGTCGGCAACGTGCTGCCGCTGCCGGGCGGGATCGGTGGGGTCGACGGCGCGATGATCGGCGCGTTCTCGGCGTTCGGCGTCGCTCCCTCGCTCGCGGTGGTCTCGGTGCTGGCCTACCGGGCGTTGGCGTTCTGGCTGCCGACGCTGCCGGGGGCGGTCGCCTACCTGCAGCTGCGGCGGACCGTGCACCGGTGGCGCACGGAACGGGCACCTAGCTATACTTAATGAAGCTATGGACTCTATGGAACAGCCAATCGAGAACGCGATCATCGTCGGCAGCGGTCCCGCTGGGTACGCGGCGGCGCTGTATATGGCGCGGGCCGAGCTCAAGCCCTTCGTCGTCGAGGGGTTCGCGTGGGGTGGCCTCCTGCAGCAGACGACCGACGTAGAGAACTACCCCGGCTTTCCCGAGGGGATCATGGGCCCGGACCTGATGCAGCACTTCCGCGATCAGGCCGAGCGCTTCGGCGCGCGGCTGGAGACCGACGACGTGACCGCGGTGGAGCTGTCCCCGGACGGCTCAGAGCCCCACAAGGTGTGGATCGGCGACGAGCTGCATCTCACGCGATCGGTCGTACTGGCGATGGGCGCTCAGCACCGCAAGCTCGGCGTGTCCGGCGAGCTGGAGCTGGCGGGCCGCGGCGTCAGCTACTGCGCGACCTGCGACGCCGCGTTCTTCAAGCAGGCGCCGACGCTGATCGTCGGCGGCGGGGACTCCGCGATGGAGGAGGCGATGTTCCTGGCCAAGTTCGCCTCCAAGGTGGCGATCGTCCACCGCCGCGACGACTTCCGCGCCTCCAAGATCATGCTCGAGCGCGCCCGGGCGGTCCCCAACATCGAGTGGATCACGCCCTACCTCGTCGAGGAGTTCGTCGCCGGTCAGAACAAGTCGTTGGCCGTGGCGAGGCTGCGCAATACCGTCGACGGCACCGAGCGAGAGCTCGAGATCACCGGCGCGTTCATCGCGGTCGGGCATGACCCCCAGTCCCAGCTCGTCCAGGGTCAGGTCGACATCGACGATGGGGGCTACGTCGTCACCCAGGGCAAGTCGACGTTGACCAACGTCCCGGGCGTCTTCGCCGCCGGTGACCTCGTCGACCACACGTATCGCCAGGCGATCACCGCCGCTGGCTCGGGCTGCCAGGCCGCGCTGGACGCCGAGTGGTACCTGCGTGACACCGCGCCGTTTGACAGCGCGGCGCGCGTCGCCGCCGGCTAGCGGCGTTCCTGGGCAGCTCGATGTGAGCCCGGAGCCGGGCTCAGCCGTACGGGCAGCCGTCAGCCGGGCCCCAGTTGCCCGAGGCCGCGTGCTGGCCCATGATCAGGCCGAAGTCCTGGGTCCAGGTGCCGCCCTGGGTGCTGAACCCGCCGATCGCGCTACTCCTCACCCCGGTCCCGACGTACCGGTAGCTGGGGTTGAGGATGTTCTGGCAGTGGCCGGTGCTCGCCATCCAGGCAGCGACGACCCGGGTTGGGGTCTGAAAGCCGGTAGCGATGTTCTCACCGACGCTCGACCAGTGGAAGCCGACCGCGGTGATCCGCGAGGCGAAGTCGGCGCCGTGGGTGAAGTCGCGATGGGTGACCATGACGTTCGTCCAGCCCTGGGCGGAGCGGTTGAGCCGGGAGTTCTCGCGCAGGCCGGGGAGTCCGCGCTCGCGGCGCTGGGCATTGATCAGGCAGACGACGGCGCGCTGCAACTGCGCGCGCCGAGCGGTGGCGATGCGAGCGTGGGCGTTGGCGCAGCGACGCCCGTGGGCGGCCGCCATCGGCGGCAGGACGGTGGAGGCGGCGGCCATGGCGATGACGGCGAGGATCAGCCGTGAGGCCGTCCGACGGCGTACACCATCGCGGCACAGCCGGGCTGTGTCTGAACAGGTCATTGACTATTACCTTCGGTCGCGCGTCGCGGCACTTGAGCGCATCCGGCCGCCATGGAGCTTTTGTTCATGGCAGGCGGCCCGACCCTACACAAAGAGCGTTCGTCGCGGCTTGCGGTGGACGGGCGGGAACATACCCAGGCTCGGGTCAGTCCAGTCGCGCGAGTTGCCATGATTGGGAGGATTGAGGCCGGAATGCCCCCGCAGCCTCCCCGGAACCTGGTCAACCGGAATTTGGGCCCCCGCCCGTTAGTCGGTCACGAACGCTCAGGGTGCCAGCACGATCTTTAGCGCCTCGCGCCGGTCATAGATCGCGTAGGCCTCGGCGGCATCGTCCAGCGGCAGGTGATGGGTCACCAGTGGCGTCGGGTCAAGCGTCCCGGCGGCGAGCATCCCGAGCACCCGATCGACGTGCCCGATGACGTTGGCATGGCCCGTGCGCAGCGTCAGCGCCTTGATCCAGACCATGCCCATGTGGACCTGGCAGCGCTCGACGTAGACCCCGATGGCGACGACGGTCCCGGCCTTGCGGGCGAGGCGGATGGCCAGATCGAGCGCGTCGGGGTGCCCGACGGCATCGATCGCTGCATCCACGCCGCGGCCGCCGGTCAGCTTCCGGGCGACGTCGCGGGGGCTCTCCTCGGTGAGGTGGACCGGAACCGCGCCGAACCGGCGGGCCATCTCGAGCCGGTCGCTGACCGTGTCGATCGCCAGCACCGGCCCCGCGCCGGCGGCGACGGCCACCTGGACGGCGCACAGCCCGACCGGGCCCAGGCCGAGGACGGCGACGCTGTCCCCGGGTCGCACCTGCGCCTGCTGCACGGCGTGGTAGCCGGTACCCATCACGTCACCGGCAAACAGGGCGACGTCGTTGGAGACCGAGTCGGGCACCGGACGCAGCGTCATGTTCGCCATCGGCACCAGCGCCTGCTCGGCTTGCGTGCCCTGCAGCGAGCCGAGCAGCTCACCGTGCCCGAACACCCGCATCTGGTCGCACTTGTGGTAGACGCCGCGCAGGCAGAAGAAGCACGTGCCGCAGGCGCTGTGAAAGCACCCCAGCACCCGGTCGCCGACCGCGACTCGGGTGACGTCCTCGCCGGCGGCGGTGACGGTCCCGACGAACTCGTGCCCGATCGTGAAGCCGGGCTCCATCTTCACCCGGCCGTGGTAGATGTGCAGGTCCGAGCCGCAGATCCCGCTCGCGTCGATCGACACGATCGCATCGTCGCGTCCGTCCAGTTCGGGGGCCGGGCGTTCGTCGACTCGGACCTCCATCGGAGCCTGGAACGTGACCGCTCTCATGGCGCCTGGTAGGTGAAGAAGCCCTCGCCGGTGGGTCGCCCGAGGCGTCCCGACCAGCCCAGCCGGCGGAGTAGCGGCGCGACCCGGTAGCGCTCTTCGCCGCGCTCCAGCGAGAGCGCGTCGAGCACGCCGGTCACGTGATCGAGCCCCATCTCGTCGGCCCAGGCGAGGATGCCGCGGGGGTAATTGAGTCCGTAGGCCATGCCGGCGTCGATGTCCTGCGCGCTCCCCACGCCCTCGCCGAGCGCGAACGCGGCCTCGTTGACGATCTGGCAGACGATCCGCCCGAGCACGAGGCCGGGGGCGTCGCCGACCCATTCGGTGTGCTTGCCCAGCGTGCCGAAGAAATGCTCGGCGGCCGCGGCCGCCGACGCGGCCGAGTCCGGCCCGCGGGTGAGCTCGACCAGCCGGCAGGCGGCCAGCGGCGGGAGCGCGTGAAAGCCGACGGCGGAGCCGCCCGGGTCCAACGCGGTCAGCGAGCCGCCGGCGCAGCACACGGCGCGCGGTCCGCCCTGCAGCGGCGCCGCGCCTTCGTCGCCGCCGAGGTCGACCTCGAGGATCAGGAACGGCGCCGCCGCACTGACCGCGTCGGCCGGCGTGACGACGTCCCATCCGGCGCCGGCAGCGGCCTGCTCGAGCTCGAGTGCCAGCTGTGATTCGCCGGCGATGACAACGACGCCGTTGCCTCCGCCGGCCGGCGGAGGGTCGGGGTCCTCGGGGCGGTGCCGGGCGCCCTCGGGGTACTCGTAGTATCCGCGCCCGGACTTGCGACCGTGGCGCCCGGCGGCCACCATCTTGGCGGCGATCGGCGACGGCCGCCAGCGCGGCTCCCCGAAGCTCTGCTCATAGAACGAGCGGCTGATCTCAAGCCCCACGTCGACGCCCACGAGGTCCATGAGCTCGAACGGGCCCATCTTGAAGCCGCCGCCGAGGCGGCAGACGCGGTCGATCTGCTCGACGGTGGCAACGCCCTCGGTCAGCAGCCGCAGCGCCTCCAGGCCCCACGGCCGGTTGCAGCGGTTGACCAGGAAACCAGGGCCGTCGACGGCGTCGATCACGTGCTTGCCCATCGCCTCCCCGGCGGCGCGCGCAACCGCCAGGGCGCGGCCAGAGGATGCGACGCCGGCCACCACCTCGAGCAGGGCCATCAGCGGCGGCGGATTGAAGAAGTGCATCCCGACGACGTTCTCGGGATGGCCGGCCGCCGGCGCCATCGCCGTCACGAGCAGCGATGAGGTGTTCGTCGCCAGCACGCAGTCGGCTGAGACGATGTCCGCGAGCCGGCCGAAGAGGTCACGCTTGAGCTCGAGACGCTCGGGCGCCGCCTCGATGACGAGCTGGCAATCGGCGAGATCGTCCAGCGCGGGGGCCGCTTCCAGGTGGGCCTTGGCCTCCTCGGCGTCGGCCTCGTCGAGCCGGCCGCGCTGCACCTCGCGGTCGAGCTGGCGCACGATCCGGTCGATCCCTCGCTCCAGTGCCGCCGCGTCGGGGTCGTGCAGGAGGGTCCTCAGGCCGGCGACGCAGCCGAGCTGGGCGATGCCGGACCCCATCGTGCCGGCGCCGGCGACGCCGAGCACCTGCGGCGTGTGGGTGTCCCCGACGCGGCTGCTCACGACGGGACCAGCGCGTTGATGCCGGTCAGCGCGCGCCCGATGATGAGCTTCTGGATCTGGGAGGTGCCCTCGTAGAGAGTCGTGACGCGCACATCGCGGAAATACCGCTCGATCGGATGGTCGTCGACGTAGCCCGAGCCGCCGAGCACCTGAATGGCGGTGTTCGCACAGGTGTTCGCCGCTTCGGTGGCGTACAGCTTGGCGACCGAGGTCTCGGTCGAGTTGGGCTGGCCCGTGTCCTTGAGGTAGCCGGCGCGGTACACGAGCATCCGGGCCGCGTCGGTCTGCACCTTCATGTCGGCGAGCATCGCCTGAACGAGCTGGAAGCTGGCGATCGGGCGGCCGAACTGCTGGCGCTCCTTGGCGTAGTTCACCGAGTAGTCCAGGCACCCCTGGCAGATCCCGACACAGCCGGCGGCGACGCTGTAGCGCCCCGACTCCAGCGAGGTCATCGCGATCTTGAAGCCGTCGCCGATCTCCCCGAGCATCGCGGCCGGCGGCACCTCGCAGTCGCTGAGCGAGATCGCGGCCGTGTCGGAGCCGTGCAGGCCCAGCTTGCCGTGGATCTCCTGCGGCTGATACCCGTCGTTGCCCTCGGTCTCGACCAGGAAACACGCCAGGCCGCGGTGAGCCTTGTCGGGGTCGGTCTGGGCGAAGATCAGCGCCAGCTTGGCGTGGCTGCCCATCGAGATCCACATCTTGGCCCCGTTGATCACCCAGCCCGAGTCGGTCTCCTTGGCCCGCGTGCGCTGGTTGGCCGCGTCGGATCCCGTGTCGGGCTCGGTGAGCCCGAAGCAGCCGAGCCATTCGCCGGAGCAGAGCCGGGGGAGGTAGCGCTGCTTCTGCTCCTCGGTGCCCCAGCGCAGGATGGCCGAGCACACGAGCGAGGTCTGGACCGAGACCACGGTCCGCATCGACGAGTCTCCCCGGCCGATCTCCTCGACGATCACGCCATACGTCAGATAGTCCAGGCCGGCCCCGCCGTACTCGGTGGGGACGATCGCGCCGAGGTAGCCCTGCTGCGCGATCTTGGCCACCAGCTCGGTGTCGAAGTGCTGATTGCGGTCGTTCTCGCGGGCGCGGGGAACGATCTCCTTGTCGGTGAAGACGCGGGCCGTCTCGCGGATCAGCCGCTGCTCGTCGGTGAGTGCGAAGTCCATGGGCGGCACGCTACACGAGCGAGGCGCGAGGTCGCCGGCGTCTCAAATGCACGACCGGCCCTCGCCGCGAGCGCGGCGAGGGCCGGG
>DATCFW010000373.1:0-2329 GCA_036509295.1 Solirubrobacteraceae bacterium
TGCATCAAGCACATGGTCGGCCTGCTGTACCCCGACCGCGGCGACATTCTCGTGCACGGGCAATCGGTCCCCAACATGCCCGACGACGACCTGTTCGACATGCGCAAGAAGTTCGGGCTGCTGTTCCAGGACGGCGCCCTGTTCGGCTCGATGAACCTGTTCGACAACGTCGCCTTTCCGCTGCGCCAGCACACCGAGAAGGGCGAGGATGAGGTCGAGGACATCGTCATGCGTCGCCTCAACGAGGTCGGCCTCGGGTCCGCGCGCCTGAAGGCGCCCAACGAGCTCTCGGGCGGCATGAAGAAGCGCGCCGGGTTCGCCCGAGCGCTGGTGCTGGAGCCCGACATCGTCCTGTTCGATGAGCCCGACTCGGGCCTGGATCCGGTTCGCACCGCTCTGCTGGGCGAGCTGATCCTGGAGATCCACCGCGACATGATGGATGAGGCCAAGGAGAAGAAGCGAGAGCACCTGCCGACCTTCTGCGTGATCACCCACGACATCATGAGCGCGCGTCGCGTGGCCGACTACATCAACGTCCTGTGGAAGGGGCGGATCGTCGAGGCGGGGCCGGCGGAGGACATGCTCAACTCCGAGAACCCGTTCATCCGCCAGTTCCTGTCCGGGGAGTCGCAAGGCCCCCTGACGATGGACTGAGCCCACCGTGGCCCGGAGCGGCGCGATCGCCCCCGATCGCGGGTAGCCTCAGCTCGTCATGACGGCGAAGAGGTTCGCGTGGTTGTCGGGCGCCGCCGCCCGGCGCCCGGTCCTGACGATCGGGATCGTGCTGGCGCTGGCGATCGGCGGCGGCCTGCTGGCGCTCGGGCTGCGCCCGTCGGCCGGCATCGATACGTTCGTCAGCTCGTCATCGCCCAGCTACAAGGCCACCGCGGACGACGAGCGCCACTTTGGCGACGACGCCGTCATCATCCTCATCCGCGAGTCGCTGCCCAACCTCGTCGAGACCAAGGACCTGGGCACGCTGACGGAGCTGGAGGCGTGCCTGGCCGGGCAGTACGTCGTCCCCAGCACGACATTGCACGCGTTCACGCCCGTCGCCGCGGGGGCTCATGCCGCCTACGGCGGCCCCCACAGTCCGTGCGGGCACCTGATGCGCAGCCACGCCACCCAGGTGGTCTACGGGCCGGGGACGTTCCTCAACCGCGCGGTGGCGGCCGTCAACCAGCAGATCTCCACGATGCTGGCCGGCGTCAATCAGGCGACCTCGGCGGCCGAGACCGAGGCCTATCGACTCGCCATCGCCAAGGGGATGACCAAGCGCAAGGCGCTGGCGGAGGCCAATGCCGCCGGGCAGGTCGCCCACCAGGAGCAGCTGACCTCGCTCGAGACGCTGGCGGTCAGCTCAGGGCTTCAGGGGGTCCCGTCGATCGACGACCCCACCTTCATCCCCGAGATCGTGTTCGACCAGAGCCGGGGGGTCAACCAGCCCAAGGCGCGTTTCGCCTACCTGTTCCCGACCAAGGACTCAGCGCTCATCCAGGTCCGGCTGCGAGCGTCGCTGTCCGATGCCCAGCAGGCCAAGGCGATCGGCTGGATCCGCCAGGCGCTCCACATGCCGATGTTCCAGTCGGCCTACCACGGCCGGTACACCGTGACCGGCGTGCCGGTGGTGATCAACGACCTCGCCAGCGAGATCACCGGGTCGATCGCCGGGCTGCTGATCGCCGCCTTGCTGGTGATGGGGGCGACGCTGCTGATCGTGTTCCGCAACCGGCTGCGGCTGCTGCCGCTGGCGATCGCGCTGGCCGCCGTCGGGATCACGTTCGGTCTGCTGGCGGCGCTCGGCGCCGCCCTGACGCTGGCGTCGATCGCGGTGCTGCCGATCCTCATCGGGCTCGCCGTGGATTACGGGATCCAGTTCCAGGCCCGGGCCCAGGAGGCGCGTTCGGTGGCGGAGCTCGAGGGTCGAGGCTCGATCTCGGCGGCCGAGGCGGTGGGTCAGGCGGCGGCGCGGTCGGCGCCGGCAATCGCGACCGCCGCGCTGGCGACCGGGACCGGCTTCCTCGTCCTGCTGCTGTCCCCGGTCCCAATGGTGCAGGGCTTCGGACTGCTGCTGGTGGTGGGGATCGCGGTCGCACTGGTGTGCGCGCTCACCGCCGGCTCGGCGGCGCTTGTGCTCGGCGAGCGTGACGGCGGCGTCCTGAGGGCGTCGCTGCGCGGCGCCGCCGACATGGTCCGGCCGGGGGTGCGGGGGGCCGGCGAGCTCGTCGGGTCCGCGGGGCGGGCCGTGGGGACGGTGCTGGCCGCGGCCGGGCGCGGGGCGACGGAGATCCTCGGCGGCGCGGGCCGGGCGCTCGCGCCGCGCCGACGT
>DATCFW010000374.1:0-4285 GCA_036509295.1 Solirubrobacteraceae bacterium
CCCGTCCGCCGTCGGCCTGGCGGCGGGCACTGGCTCGCAGCTCACGCAGCAGCTGATGCAGGCGCGCGCGATGGCGGGCGACGTGCTGCGCCGGCGCCCGGGACAGCTGGGCCAGCGTCCGGGCACGGTCCAGGATCGCCCGGTGTCCGTGGTCGCGCAGGCGGGCGGCGTGGCCGGTGAGCGCCCGTCGCGCGGCGCCGCAGTCGATCGGCACCGCCGCCTCGGCGGCGTGGGTGGGGGTCGAGCAGCACACGGCGGCCACGTCATCGATGAGCGTGCGGTCGGTGTGATGGCCCACCGACGAGATGACCGGGACGCGGAGCAGCGCGACCGTCCGGCACAGCGCCTCGTCGCAGAACGCGTACAAGTCGGCCAGCGAGCCACCGCCGCGAGCGACGATCACCACCTCGACCTCCGGCGTCGCCGCCAGCTCGCGCAGCGCGGCGGCGATCCGGGGCGCCGCGTGACGGTCCTGGACCGGCGCGAACGCCCAGATGAGGCGCCCGCCCCAGCCCCGCCGCCGCAGTCCGGCGAGCACGTCATCCCGGGCCTTGCCCCCCTCGCCGGTGACGACGCCGATCGTCTTGGGCAGACGCGCGAGCGCCAATGACTTCTGCGGCTCGAACAACCCCTCGGCGTGGAGCTTGCGCCGCAACCGCTCGAGCGCGGCGAGCAGGTCGCCCTCACCGGCGATCCGCAGCTCGGTCACGGCGAAGCTGAACGTCGGCGAGGACGACGAGCTGCCGGGGTAGTAGTCGCACCCGCCGCCGGCGACGACGCGCATCCCGTCGGTGAGCGCCACCCCGAGGCGGTCGAAGTCATCGCGCCACATCGAGCACGGCAGCGCGCCGCGGGTGTCGCGCAGTTCGAAGTAGACGCGAACGCGACTGGGGCGAAAGCCCCACACCTCGCCCTCGAGCTGTACCCGGGCGAACTCCTGGAGCCGGCGCCGGAGCTGCGCGGCGTAGGACCCGACGGGATACGGGCCCGGAAGGGCGCTCTCGGTGATCGCGACGGCGGCGTGCTCCATACCCGCCGCCCGAGGCTACAGGGCGCCCGACCCGGAACCCGACGCTGGCCGACTGCGCAGGGTCAGCGCGACCTGGCGCCCGGCCGGCGCGAAGCCCAGCCGGGCGTAGATCAGCTGCGGCCAGTCGTCGGAGTCGGCCGGAACCACCGTCAGCTCCGCGCCCCAGACGTGCGCCTCGGCGATCGCCGCCGTGATCACCGCCCGAGCCAGACCTCGCTGGCGGTGGGCCCGCAGCGTGCCCACCTCATCCAGCATCGCCACGCGCCGCCCGTGAAGGTCCTGGTCGAGAAACAGCGTGCCCGTCGACGCCAGCCGACCTTCGTCATCGGCGCCGAAGGCCCGGGCGCAGGTGCCGGCCCGCAACGCCGCCTGCGTCGCCACCAGCCGCTCCGGCAGGCCCGAGCGGGCATCGACATCCGACAGGTCCTCTCGAATCCCGGCGAGCTGCAGTCCCCGGAGCTCGGCCTCGGAGATGCGCCGCCCGCGCGGGTCGGGCCGGACCCCGCCGCCACTGCCGGTGATCACCATGAAGGTCGTCCGTCGCCGCTCCCACCCGGCGGGCGCGAGCTCAGCGGCGATGCGTTCGCCCGCGGCGGCATCGTCGAACACGACATGGCGATCCGGGCGATCGCTGAGCCACTGCTCGGCCAGCGCCACGACCTCGTCGGCCCCGGCGGGCGCCCGAGCGCAGTCGAGCATCAGCGCGTTGAGATAGTGCACGTCGGCGAGCTCGGGATGCCGGAGCACCAGCCCCTCTGCGAACGGGATCGACTCGGTCGCCGCCCGCCGCCGGACCGCGCGGTCGATCGCCAGGCCAGCCTCCAGCTGCCACCGCATCGCCCCCGATCGGACCATGCCGGCGCGCGGTCAGCTCGGGATCGTCTTGCGGTACCGGTACCCGAAGCCGCGGACCGCTTCGATCGGCGACTCGTCGGCGTTCCAGCCCAGCTTGGAGCCCTCGTCCTGCGCCACCCGCCCGCGGCGCAGCAGCGCCTCGACCCGGGCCAACAGCTCGCCGTTGTCAAACGGCTTGGTCAGGTAGTCGTCGGCGCCGCCACGCAGGCCACGGATCTTGTCGGCGCTGTCGGTGCGCGCGGTCAGCATCAGCACCGGCACCTCCGAGATGTCCCGCAGGCGCTCGAGCACCTCCCAGCCGTCGAGCTCCGGCAGGCCGACGTCGAGGAGCACCACCTCCGGCTTGGCCTCGTACAGGGTTCGCAGCCCGCCCCGGCCGTCGTCGGCGCGGAGGACTTCGAATCCCGCTCGGGTCAGCAGCGTCGTCAGCAGGCGGGCGATCCCCTCGTCATCGTCGATGAGCAGTACCCGGGCTGACATCGACCTAGACTAGGCGGCCGCCACCACCGCCTCGACTGCCGACAGGTCGACCCAGAACGTGGAGCCGCTGCCCTCGGTGCTCTGGACGCCGATCGCGCCGCCCATCGCCTCGACGTAGGCTCGGCTCAGCGCGAGGCCGAGGCCGGTGCCCTCCACCTCGCTGGACACGGCCTCGAGCCGCTCGTAGGGCGCGAACACCCGCGGCTGGAGCTCGGCGCGGATGCCGGCACCGGTGTCGGTGACCTGGAGGCGCAGCCGGCCCGTGGCGAGCTGGAGGCAGTGGATGCGGACGTCGCCGCCGGGGTGGTTGTATTTGATCGCGTTGGACACGAGGTTGATCAGCACCTGCGACAGGCGTTGGCGGTTGGCGAGCACCGAGGTATCCACCGGCACGTCGAGCCCCAGCGAGATCTGCCGCTCGGCGGCGATCGGTCCCATCAGCGAGCACACGTCGGCGCCGATCTCCGCCAGCTCGATGGGCTCCATCGCCAGCGGCAGGGGCGTCTCGTCGGGCCCGGCCCCCTTGACCTCCTCGGTCAGGGCCATCAGGTGATTGGTGGCGTGGATGATCTGCGAGACGCTGTCGGCGTCCTCCATGTCGAGCTTGTCCGATGTTTCGAGCAGCTGGCCGAACCCGACGATCGCCGTCAGCGGGGTCCGCAGCTCGTGTCCGAGCTGAGACAGGTACTGGTCTTTGTCCTTGGCGGTGGCGAGCGCGGCCTTGTGGGCCTCGACGAGCTCCACGCTGCGGGTGCTCAGCAGGTCCGACGCCTGTTGCAGCTCCGCCGCCAGCCGTCCGAGCTCATCGCCGGCGACCGGTGTCGCGGTCAGACTCTCGCCGAGCCCGAGGCGATAGGCATTGACGCGGACATCGTCGACGCGCGCGGCCACGCGTCTGATGAACAGGAACATGGCGACCACGCCGGCGAGCCCGACGACCAGCCCGGCCACCGCGATCGCGAGCGCGTCGGACCGCAGCTGATCGACGTGGGCCCGGCGGACGGTGAGCTCGCGCTGGACCCGGCCCTGGATCCGGGCGATGATCGCTCGCAGCCGATCCATGCGGGTCTTGCCGATCCGCAGGGCGGCAGCCAGCCGCGGGCGCGACAACGGGGCGGCACGTTCGGCCGCCACCAGGGTCCCCAGGTCCGTCATCTCCGCCGTGGCCGTGCCCTGGAGCTGCCGGCGGTCGGCGGCGGTGAGATGGGGGCTCGCGTCCAACGCGCGGAGCTGACCCCGGAGGGTGGCGGTGGCCGCATCCCACGGCGCCAGGAAGGCGGGATTCGCCGTCGCCACGTAGCCCCGTACGCCGGTCTCGGCGTTCAGCAGCGAGGCGAGCGTCTGCCCGGCCTCGTCGGATGAGCGCAGGATCGCCCGGCTCGCATCCTGGTAGGTGGATTGCGCATCGGCGACGTCGACGGACTCGGCCACGGCGAGCGCCAAGAGCATGAGGGGGAGGATGAGGACCGCGAACCCCTTGGTCCTCAGGGGCAGGTCCGTCCACCGTTGGCTGAAGGGTGCCTTCAAGGTGACGCCGGTGAAATGTCGCTGTGCGGACTACAGCGATAGCAGCTAGAAACCGGAGTCTCAAGTGCCCTCGGGCGCCAAACGTCACTCTCCCTACCGAAAGCTGCCGCAGTTGGTCGGCTTGGTCACGCCGCCGACGCCAGCAGCTCCCCCACCGTCGACACGAGCTCGGCGTTGTCGAACGGCTTCTGCACGAACGCGTCGGCCCCGGCGCGCAGCCCCCGGTCACGCGCGCCGCGATCGGCGGTGAGCATCAGCACCGGTGGCGAAGGTCCGCTGGACCGGACGTGGTCGAGCACGCCGAACCCGTTCCCCGGACGCCGGACGTCGAGGATGATTATCTCCGGGCGCCAACGACGGCGCTACCGGCAGTTTGGTTGCAGCGAGCGCGGC
>DATCFW010000375.1:0-11972 GCA_036509295.1 Solirubrobacteraceae bacterium
CACGAGGCGGTTGGCGGCGAGCATATCCTCGAGGCGTCCGGTGTCCTTCCACCAGCCCTTGACGATGTGCGGGTCGACCCGCAGGCCGTCGTCGACGAGGCGCTGGATCGCGTCGGTGATCTCCAGCTCGCCGCGCGGTGAGGGCTCGATGGCCCGGGCGGCGGTGTGGATCGCGTCGGTGAACATGTAGACGCCGACGAGCGCGAGGTTGGTGGTTGGCTCGGGCGGCTTCTCCACCAGTCGCACCACGACCCCGTCGCGCAGCTCGGCGACGCCGAAGTTCTCCGGATCGGGCACTTCGGTGAGCAGGATGAGGGCGTCGGGCCGGCGATCGTTGAACGCGCGGACGAGGTCGCCGATGCCGCCCTGGAGCAGGTTGTCACCGAGGTACATGACGAACGGGGACTTGCCGAGGAACGGCTCGGCGGTGAGGACGGCATGAGCGAGCCCGGCCGGCTCATCCTGGACGATGTACGTGATTCGGACGCCGAACCGGTCACCGTCTCCGGTGAGTTCGCGGATCTCGTCACCGGTCTCGGGGGCGATGATGATCCCGACCTCCTCGATCCCGGCATCGGCCATCGCCTGGATCGCGTAGAACAGGACCGGCCGGTTGGCGACCGGGACGAGCTGCTTGGCGCTCGTGTGGGTGATCGGGCGCAGGCGGGTGCCTTTGCCGCCCGACAGGATGAGGCCCTTCAGGCTCAGCATGGCACCAATCTAATGCGTGCCCGCCGCGTACGCCCGGCGGGCATCGTCCTCAGTACGTCCCGGCGAGCTTGCGGTGATCCCAGCTCGCGGTGCGCGCGATGACAAACCGCAGCGCGACGCGCTTGGCCGCCTGGGCGCGGATGACGTCGTTGACCGCGAGCGGGGTCGTGCCGTCGGCGTACCGCCCGAGCAGCTCGGCGCCGAGCGCGGCCACCGCCTCGGTGTCGTGATGCAGCTCCACCGTCGTCTCGAACATCACCCCGCGCAGCTGGTCATAGCTGGCGCCGGCCTCGATCTGCAGCGTCGCCCGCGGGTCGCGTTCCAGGTTGCGCACCTTCTGGGACTTGGCATAGGTCCAGGCCCAGATGTCGGCGCCGCGCACGACGAACCACAGCGGCATCAGGTGCGGCCAGCCGCCGGCGCCGTTGGTGGCGCAGACGAGCGTCCGCTGCTCGTCCACGAACGTCGTCAACTCGGCCGGCGTCATCCGGATCTGGTCGCGGCGGCTCACGGGCTCATCGGTCGGCATGCCGTAGGCGGGGTGGCGCGGTCAGCGCCGTCAGCCGGAGACGAGCCGGAGTCCGCCCACCCGGCCGGCCCCGATCGTCTCGGCGGCCTGGCGGACCGCGTCGCGGGCGGCTGCCGGCTCGAGCACCACCGCGTCGCCGGCCTCCTTGAGCGTCTCGCGCACCAGCCAGTCGACGCCGGCGAAGCCGAGCTCGACGATCAGCGCGCCGTCGCGCAGCTCGGCGACGACGTTGCGCTCCTCGCGCGCCCAGCGCGCGCGCTCCGGGGAGATCCACACCCGCGCGCGACTGGAGGCAGGGACCTCCCCGGTCCGCGGCCAGCCGTCGACGTCGGCCGCCGGGTCGACGTCGGGCCGGGTCTCGAAGGACTCGTCGGTGACGGTGGCGGACTTGATCCGGTCCAGGCGGAAATGGCGAACGCTGTCGCGTGTCGGATCGAAACTGGCCAGGTACCAGCCTTCGCGGCCGTTGATCAGGGCGTAGGGCTCCACCAGCCGGGTGCTGAACTCGTCCTCGTTCTCCTTGTAGTACTCGAACGACAGCAGCCGGCGCCCGGCGATCGCGCTCGACACGACGCCGGCGATCTCGAGGTTGTCACCGCCCGGCGTAGCGAACTGCAGCCCTTCGTGGACGGGATCCTCGCCGAGCGCGGCGACGACCTTACCGCGCACCGAGGTCAGCGAGCCCTCCGGGATGTGCTCGCCGATCAGGTCGATGGCGGCGACCAACGCCTTGGCCTCGACCGGAAGCAGCCGGGCGGGCCGGGCGAAAGCGTCGCCGTAGGGCTCGGGATCGACCGCGATCGACCCGTCCGATTGGATCTCCGCGTACAGCACGTACGTCCCGGCGCCGAAGTTGACGACGTTGAGGACCGAGATGTCCTCGCGCAGCTCCTGATCGGAGATCTTGAGTGCCGCGCACAGCCCGGGCGCATCGAGCAGCCGGCCGGCGCGCCCGGCGTCGATCAGGATGCTGGCCAGCGTGACCAGGCGGGCGAAGCGCTCGGGGCGGATGGCGGCGTCGGCGCGCGTGCCGGCAGCGTCGTCGCCGTCGCCGCGCGCGGAGTCGGCGGCGGACTCGGTCGCGCTCCGGGTCAGACGGGGTGTCGGCAGCTCGTCGGCGATCGCCGGTTCGCCGGAATGGCGCTCCACCAGCAGGGCGACGCGATCGCGCAGCTCGTCGACGAGCTCCGGCGGCCCACTGATCCGCGCGTTCTCCCCCAGGCCAAGCACCCATGCGGTCAGCTGGCGGGCGTTGGCGTACGAGGTGAGGAACAGCCGGTCACCGGGATCGTCGTCCTCGGCCGCCGGCCGGATTTCCCCGTAGCGGCCGAAATGGCGCTCGATCTGCCAAGCGATCCGGCTGCCGATCCACACCTCGGCGACGCCGACCGGCTCGCCGAACTGCCAGTCGATCCGGTTGGCGTAGGCGCGGGGATCGAAGTTGGCGGGACGCTGGAAGTCGTGCTCGGCCTTCGTCGCGTAGCCGACCTTGCCGCGGATGCGGGACAGGCGGAAGACGCGGATCGCGCTGCGCTCGTGGGCTCGGCCGACGACATAGAACTGGGCACCCTGGTAGAGCAGCTGATACGGGTCGACCTTGCGGGCGCCGACCTCGTCGCGCTCCATCGTGTGGTAATCGAACACGATCGTCTTGCGGCGGAAGATCGCGGTCTCGATCTTGGCCAGCCGCTGGGACACGTCGTGGCCGCCGGCCGATCCGGTGATTCCGAGCGCCACCGTGCTCTGCTCCGGGGCGTTGAGCGGGCTCGGCCGGCCCCAGGAGATCTGCTGCAGCGCCAGCCGCAGCGGCTCGGCGTAGGCGAACTCCCCGTCGAGCAGCTGAAGGGCAGTGCGCAGCGCGGCGAGCTCCTGGTCGGTGAAGGCGATCGCCGGCAGATGGAAGTTCTCCGGCGGCAGCGAGTAGTTCTCCTGCTCGACCAGGCCGTCGACGGGCTTCTCGACGGCCAGCAGGATCCCGAGCGCCTCCAGCTCGGACCGATCGGCGTAGAAGCGCCGCGCGAACGCGTCCTCGTTCATCACGCTGTATCCCTCGACGTCGCGCCTGATCTCCGGCGCCGTCACCGGGCGGCGCTCCGCCATCAGATACGAAATCAACGAGAGCTGACGGATCAGTTTCTCGGTGTCCTTGGCCATCCCCACCGCAACTCTAGCCACGGGCCGCGGGTCGCGATTCGGGATGGCACAGCACCTGCGCAATTTGCGCAGATTCGGAGTGATCTGTCACACATCCGCGAGGGCCGCGGTCACGCTCGTGGCCACTCGGCTGACAAAAGCGCCGCTTTTGTCAGCAGCGTTGGCCGCTCTCGACGCGTCCTGCGCCCGGATCGCCCGTCGTCGGGGGACCGAGCGTCACGCGGCGCGGCGCTCGTCCACCGCGGGCGCAGCGAAGTACGCGCCGCCGCCGATGCCCTTGTCAAAGCCCGACCATTGCACGCCGCTTGGCAGCGCCTTCTGCACCCGGTCAAAGCTGCCCAGCTTCCCGCCCAGGTTGTCGATCATGTGCACCAGCGTGGCCTCGCGCGTGCATGGGATCACCGGGCTGCCGTGCTCGAGCGAGCCGTGATGGCTGAGAATGATGTGCAGCACGGCCTGGGCGGTGTCGGCGGGGAACCCGTCGAGGTGCTCGATCGCAGTTCGCACGCGGAAGTACCCGAGCGGGATCTCCCCGTAGAGCCGGCCCTGATCGGTCATCGCGATCGCGTCGCCGGTGAACTCGTAGGTGTCGAGCTTGCCGATGTCGTGCAGCAGCGCGCCGGTGACCGCGACGTCACGGTCGATCCCGAGGAACGTGGCGGAGATCGCGCTTACTGCCTGGGCGACGGTCAGGGAGTGCTCGAGCAGTCCGTGCCGGTAGGCCTGGTGATAGTGCTTGGCCGCCGGAGCGTCGCGAAACTGCGACCAGGTCGGCGAATCCTCACCGAGCAGCTCGGCGAGCAGGCGCCGCAGGTGGGGGTCCTGGACGGTGGTGACGAGCTCGCGCAGGTCGGCCTCCATCTGCGTCGCCGGCCGCGGCGGGCCGTCGATCAGGTCCTCGAGCGCGTATTCGTCGTCCCGCGCGTCCCGCACCGCCTGTACGACCAGCCGGCCGCCGTAGCGAGGGTGCACCGAGAAGATCCCGGTGACATGGACGACCTCACCGGTGCGGCAGACCTGACGGGCCTCGACGACGCCATCGAGCACCACCGCCGACACGTTGCCGGTGCGATCGCCGAGGGTCAGCTTGAGGTACTGATCGCCCTCGCGGCGTCGCCGAAGCTCCGCGGAGCGAACGACGAGTGCAGTGGCGATCTGGCACCCCTCTTGCAGTTCCCGAACATGCATCACCGCGACCGAAGATAACCCCGGGGTCGGACGGCAGCCGGCGGCGGAAAACCGGCCCGCTTACAGGGGGAACGTCCGCCGCACGGCCCGGTGGGGGCGCCACGGAGCGTCATCCGGCGGGCACCACCACCGTACGTTATACGATATCGTATAACGTGAGACGGTGGCGGCTGCGGTGGCGGCTGCGGTTGCGGCTGCGGTTGCGGCTGCGGCTGCGGGACAGCAGACGTGAACGGACGACGTGAACGGACGATGGGTGAACGACGATGGGTAATGACACGAGTGACTCCGCCCCGGCGGGGGACGACCAGCACCCGGCGCTCGATCGGCTTTCAGATCACGACTACCAGCGCCTGGCCGAGCTGCGCTTCGGGCTGCGCACCTTCCTGCATTGGAGCGCCGAGCGGGCCAAGTCCGCCGGGCTGACTCCTGCCCAGCACCAGCTGCTGCTGGCGGTCCGGGGGTCGGTGCAGGATCGCGGCCCGAGGCTCGGGGACATCGCCGACATCCTGCTCATCCGTCACCACAGCGCGGTGGAGCTCGTCGACCGAGCGCAGGAGGCGGGCCTGATCGAACGGGAGCGCGATCCCGATCTCCATTCGGTGGTGCGCGTCGGCCTCACCGCGCGCGGTGCCGCCATGCTGGCGTCGCTGTCCGAGCAGCATCTGCGCGAGCTGGCGCAGCTGGCACCGACGATGCGCGGCCTGTGGGCGGCGATCGACGAGGCCGAGCCCGCCATCGGGACCCCCCGCGCTCGCTGATGGCGCCAGTGCGGGCCCGCGTCTCCCATCTCGGGGACTTCACTCTGCGCCCGGAGGTGCTGCGGATCATCGCCTTGGCGGTCCCGATCGGCGCCGCCGGCGCCGGGTTGGCGTTCGCCCTGCTCCGGCTGATCGGCCTGCTCACCAACCTCGTCTTCTACCAGCGGCTCGACACGCACTTGGTCGCGCCAGGCGCTGGGCACCATCTCCCGCTGCTGATCCTGCTGGCGCCGGTGGCGGGCGGCTTGGCGGTGGGATTGATGGCGAGGTTCGGCTCGGAGAAGATCCGCGGTCACGGCATGCCCGAGGCGATCGAGGCCATCCTCCTTCGGGGCAGCCGCGTGGAACCCCGGGTGGCGCTGCTCAAGCCGATCTCGGCGGCGATCAGCATCGGCACCGGCGGGCCGTTCGGCGCCGAGGGGCCGATCATCATGACCGGCGGCGCCGTGGGCTCGATCCTGGCCCAAACGCTGCACCTGACCGCCGACGAGCGCAAGACGCTGCTCGTCGCCGGGGCCGCCGCGGGGATGGCGGCGACCTTCGACGCGCCACTGGCGTCGGTCCTGCTCGCCGTCGAGCTGCTGCTGTTCGAGTGGCGGCCGCGAAGCTTCATCCCGGTGGTGACGGCGGTGGTCACCAGCACCCTGCTGCGGGTGCCGCTGCTCGGCCATGGACCGCTGTTCGGGATGGCGCTCAGCCACCTGCATCTCACCGCCACCGCCGAGCTGATCTGCATCCCCGCCGGGGCCGCCGGCGGTCTGCTGGCGATCGCTGCCACCGGCCTGGTCTACGCGTCGGAGGACGCCTTCGCGCGGCTGCAGGTGCACTGGATGTGGTGGCCGGCGATCGGCGGGCTGATCATCGGGATCGGCGGCCTGATCGAGCCGCGGGCGCTCGGCGTGGGCTACGACGTGATCGACCAGCTGCTCACCGGCCGCGCCGGCATCTCCCTGATCGTCGGGATCCTGGTGGTCAAGACGCTCATCTGGGGGTTGTCGCTCGGATCCGGGACGTCGGGCGGCGTGCTGGCCCCGGTGTTCATGATCGGCGGCGCGCTCGGCGCGCTGGAAGGCCACGTCCTGCCCGGCGTCACCCCGGGATTCTGGGCGCTCATCGGACTGTCGGCGGTCGTCGGTGGGGTCATGCGTTCGCCGCTGACCGGCGTCGTCTTCCCGCTGGAGCTGACCCACGCGTGGCCGCTGGTGCTGCCGCTGATGATCGCCGCCACCGCGGGGTACACGGTGTCGGCCCTGCTGCTCAAGCGTTCCGTCCTCACCGAGAAAGTGGCCCGCCGCGGCCTTCATTTGACCCGCGAGTACTCCGTGGACCCGCTCGAGATCCTGTTCGTCGACGAGGTCATGGACGCCGCGCCGGTGATCGCGGCGGCCGACGAGTCGCTGCAGGCGCTGCGGGACCGCGCCGACCTGCAGCGGCAATGGCTGTATCCGGTGATCGGCGAGGATTCCGAGCTGCTCGGGGTGATCCCCCGGCGCGAGCTGATCGAGCTCAATGGACGGGGATCCGCCCGCGCCGCCGAGGCGGCGGTGGCGCCGCGACTGACCACGTACCCGGACGAGACGCTGCGCGAGCTGGCCCGCCGCTTCGCCAGCGAGCACGTGACGAGCGCCATCGTGCTCGATCGCAACGGCCCGACGGGACCCGTCGGGCTGGTCACGGCGGAGCATCTCCTCCAGGCCCACCTGCGCGATCTGGTCCACGAGCGCCACCGCGAGCGGTTCTTGCAGCCGCGCCTGCGTCGATGATGGCCCAGTCGATGATGGCCCCCACCGGCGGCAGAGGTGAGGTGTCGAAGTGCGTTAGTCGTCGAGGGCGCCGTCGTACAGCGCGAACACCGCGCCCTGCGGGTCCGTGACCACCGCGATCTTCGCGATCCCAATGTCAGTGGCGGCGACGAGGACGGTGCCGCCCAGCTTGGACACCTCGGCCAGGCTGGCCTCGATGTCACCGGTGGCGAAGTAGACGAGCCAGAAGGGTGGCGTGCCCGGAGGCGCCGGCGGGCGGATGCCGCCGTTGCTGTGGCCGGCGGCGTTCTGGATGACCAGGTACGGCGGGTCCGCGCCCTCCATGGGCGTCGTCGTCCACCCGAGCAGGTCGCCATAGAACTTCGCCGACGCGTCGGGATCGGGCGAGCCGAGCTCATTCCAGACGAGGGCGCCGGGGGCGTTGACGAGCCCGGCGCCGATGTGGTCCTTGGCCTGCCAGAGCAGGAACCATGCGCCCTGCGGATCCTGCACCACCGCCATCCGCCCGGCCTGCATCACGTCGAACGGCGGCGCGTGCACGGTGGCGCCGAGCTCCTGCGCCCGCGTGGCGGCGGCGTCGACATCCTCGACGGTGACGTAGGAGTTCCACGCCGGCGGCGCCCCCGCGTCGCGCTGCTGCTGGGGTTGGGGCGAGATTGCTCCCACCCATCTGCCGCCGATGGCCGCCATCGAGTAGACGACACCTTCGCCGGCCGGCGTGTCCGTGAGTTCCCACCCCAGCAATGCCCCGTAGAAGGTCTTGGCCGCGTCCTGATCGGTGGTGTTCAGGTCGGCCCAGCTGAACGTCCCTGGTGTGTACTGCGTGCGTTCGCCCATGGCGCGACGCTACCACCGCCAGGGTGGTCCCCCCGGGTGTGGTGAATCAGGAGCGCGCGATTGAGGCCGGGTCGGTGCGCTCGAGCCGGGTCATCGTGACACTGGCCTCGAGCTTGGCGCTGGCGGCACCCCGGTAGACGCCCTTGATCGGCGGGACGTCGGCGTAGTGGCGCCCGTGGCCGATCTTGACGTGGGTCTCCCCGGCGAGCGACCGGTTCGTCGGGTCGACGCCGACCCACACCGGGTCCCCGGGGTTGGCGGGATCGGATATCGGCAGCAGCGCCTCGAGCCACGCGTGGGTGTCGACCTCGACGGACTCCTGGCTGTCCCCGGACTCGGCGACGAACAGGTATCCGGAGACGTAGCGGGCGGCGATGCCGTGGTGGCGCAGGAGATGCAGCCCGAGATGGACGAAGTCCTGGCAGACCCCGGCCCCGGCCTCGAGCAGGTCCGAGATGCGCGAGTCGACGTAGGTGGCCCCCCGCCGGTACGCGAACCGGTCGGCGATCAGCTCCGAGGTCAACAGCACGGTCGCCAGCGGCGAGGCGGCGGCGCCGGTGGTGGCGATCAGCTCACCCAGCAGTTCCGAGTGCCCGGGCGCGTCATCGGTCTGCAGCAGGAACTCCCCGCCCGCCTCGCGATACTGCGGGTCGCGCAGCGCGTCCCACGTCGCGGCGGGGGGTTCGGGCGACGGTTTCGTGCTCACCCGGGCACGGACGTCGATCGAGAGCTGACGGTGGGGGCGGGACACCTCGAACTCGACCACCTCGGTTCCGAAGTAGTCGGTGTGGCGGTGGACGCGGACCTCGGGGCTCAACCGCACGCCGAACTCGTCGCAGCGCTGGCGGCCGTTGCCGTGGGCTTGACCCGCAGCGCGTTGAGGTTGTCCACCACGTCGCCGTCGTACTCGTACTGCGTGAGGTAGCGGATCGCGAAGTTCATCTCGGTGGGACGGTCGGGCGCGCGGCCTGACCGGGCTTACAGGTGGATCGCGGCCAGGGCCGCGATCGCAAAATACCGGACGTCGATGTCGCGATCGACCAGCTCCAGCTCGTCCTGCACCCGTTCGAGGATCAGTTCGATCTCTCCCCCGGCGTCCGGCGCCCGTCGCTGAAGCTCCAGATCGGCGATCAGGCGCCCGAGCCGCAGCACCGGCGGCGACGAGCGGGGTTGGTCGTCGGCGGCGGTCAGGGCCGCCGCCAGCGCCTCGATCGACGAGGCCACCGAGCCGGGGTAGGCGGAGTTGAACAGCAGGAAGCGGACGACCGGATCCATCGTCGGCGCGACCCGGATGGCCCGCCGGTAGGCCTGAAAGCCGCCCACGGCGTGCAGCAGGGCGAGCGCCTCGGTCTCCAGCGCCGGCGGGTCCTCGTCCAGCGCGCCGCTCGGGAGCGCCACTCGCAGCATGCGCAGGACCATGTCGGCCTGCTCGATCCGGCCGCCGGCCTCCAGGAAGGCCCGACCCTCGTCGCGCAGCAGGGTGCGGTCGAGCAGCCCCCAGAACAGGGCGCAGTGCTCCTTGACCTCCTGGTAGAAGGAGTACGGCCCGGTCTGGAGCGCCGCCTCCAGGTCATAGCGGCCGAGGAGGAGGTAGAACGAATTCAGCGCCTCCCACATCTCGGTGGAGATGACATCCCGCATCGTTCTCCCGCGCTCGCGCGCACGGGCCACGCAGGACACCACCGAGGCCGGGCTGTCGGTGTCCAGGGTCAGCAGCGGCGCCACCTGGCTGCGTCCCAGCGCCATCGGGGGCGCTTCGGGCCGGGCCGTCTCCGCCTCGCCCAGCGCCGGCGGCTTGGCCCCGATGCTCGCCAGCACCCCTTCCCAGCTCAGCGCGATGCCGCGCTCGCCGTGGGCGCCGGCCACGTCGGCGTGAAAGGCGCCGTCGAGGATGCGGGCGGTGTGCTCGGCGCGGGTGAGGTCGCGGCCCAGCCAGAACAGCTCTTGGGCGATCCGGGCCAGCATCAGCGGTCGCGCTGCTGCTGTTGCTGCTGCTGGGCCTGGCTCTGCCAGCCACCGCCATAGCGGACGTCGGGGAGCCGCGGCGGCCGATGGGCCGGCCGATAGGCTCCCGTCCCACCCGCCAGGTCCCCGGTGGGTGGGTCCGGGTCATCGAGCACCCAGGTGTCCTTGGAGCCACCGCCCTGCGACGAGTTGACGGTCATCAAGCCCTCGCGCAGGGCAACCCGGGTCAGCCCGCCGGGCACGATCCGGATCCCCTCGCCGAAGACCGCGAACGGGCGCAGATCGACGTGACGCGGCGCCAGCCGGCCGCCACCGACCTCCGTCGGCGCGGTCGACAGGTGCACGAACTCCTGGGCGATGAACCGGTGCGGGTCGTCCTTGATCATCGCCGCCTGGAGCTCGCGCTCCGCCGCCGCGGCCTGCGGCCCGATGAACACGCCCTTGCCTCCGGACTCCGAGGTCGGCTTGACCACGACCTCGGCCAGGCGCGACAGCACATGCTGGCGCTGAGTCTCGTCGCTGAGCAGGTAGGTCGGGACGTTGTCGAGAATCGGCTCCTCGCTGAGGTAGAAGCGAATCATCTCCGGCACGTAGTAGTAGATGGCCTTGTCGTCGGCGACGCCGGTGCCGATCGCGTTGGCGATCGCCACGGTGCCGGCCCGGTAGGCGCGAACGAGGCCCGGCACGCCGAGCACCGAGTCGGGGCGGAACTCGAGCGGGTCGATGAAGTCGTCGTCGAGCCGGCGATAGATCGTGTGCACGCGCTGCAGGCCCGAGGTGGTGCGCATGTAACAGACGGCGTCGCGGACGACCAGGTCCCCGGGCTCGACCAGCTCGACGCCCATCTGTCGCGCCAGGAATGCGTGCTCGAAGTACGCCGGGTTCATCGGCCCGGGGGTCCACAGCACGACGGTGGGATGGCTCTCAGCGGCCGGTGCCACCGCTCGCAGGGCGTCGAGCAGCAGCGACGGGTAGTTGGCGACGCCGCGGATCCGATGCCCCGCGAACAGCTCGGGCATCAGCCGCGTCATGGCCACTCGGTTCTCCAGCACGTAGGAGATGCCCGACGGCGTGCGGACGTTGTCCTCGAGCACGCGCCAGCGGCCGTCCCCGTCGCGCACGAGATCGCAGCCGCAGACGTGGCAGTAGACGCCCCCGGGGGCGCGGACGCCGTGCACCGGGCGGGCGAAGCTCGGCCGGCTCACGATCAGTGACCACGGCACGATCCCGGCGCGGACGATCTCATGAGCGTGGTACACGTCGTCGACGAACGCGTTGAGCGCGCGGATCCGCTGCGCCAGGCCGCGCTTGATCGTCGTCCACTCGGCGGCGGTGAGCACGCGCGGAACGAGATCGAGTGGCCAGGCGCGGTCGCGCCGCTCGCCGTCGGAGCCCGCCACCTCAAACGTGATCCCCTGCTGCATGAAGATCGTGTCCCGCCGCTCTCCGGCGGCCTGGAGCGCATCGGGTCCGAGCCGCTCCAGCGCCGCCATCAGCGACACCGCGTGGGGCAGCGGCCGGCCGTCCTCACCGACCAGCTCGTCGCGGCACCCCGGCGGGATCCGATAGCCGGTGGCGAGCGGCGGGGTCTCGATGTCGGTCACGACGGTGAGGTCTACACGGCGTGACGAGGTCGCGCCACCGACACCTGGACAAAGGGCGGCGTCGCTTCTCCTCACGGAACGCTGCACTAGTGTCAAATGCCGCCGACCGGGTAACTCCCGATCACAGGGCGCCGGCTCTTCCCGTGACCCGTTGCCGACCGAAATGATCCTGCCCGACGCCGATGCGGCGCCGTCCGCGTTGATCGCCGCCGGCGACGCCGGCGGCCGCGCCGCCGTGGGCGAGACCCTGCGGCAGGCGGGGATCGAGGTGAACGAGGCGGCCGATGCCGGGACGGCGCTCGCCCGGGCGGCCGAGTCAGACGTGCTCATCCTCGAGGCCGGGCTGCCCGACATGGGAGGCCTGCGGCTGACCAGCGCACTGCGGGCGGCACGGGCGACGGCCGCCGCCGCGATCCTCGTCTGGGCGGCCGACGGCGAGGGGTCCGACCCCGCGGCGACG
>DATCFW010000376.1:0-4112 GCA_036509295.1 Solirubrobacteraceae bacterium
CAGCCGCGCGAGCTTCATCCTGCGCGGTGCCCTGGGCGTCGGTGCCGTCTACGGCGCCAGCGCCGTCGCCCCGTTCGTCGGCAATGCGCTGGCGGCGACCTCGGATCTCGACATCCTCAACTTCGCGCTCACGCTCGAATATCTCGAGACCGACTTCTACCAGTCCAAGGGCAAGTCGGTCGGCCTCAGCGGCCAGGCCAAGGCCCTCGCCAAGTCGTTCGGCGACGAAGAGGCCGAGCACGTCGCGGCGCTGACCAAGGCGATAACGGCGTCCGGCGGCAAGCCGGTCGCCAAGCCGACGTTCTCGTTCCCGGTCACCAACCAGGCGACCTTCCTCAGCCTGGCCTACGTGCTGGAGAACACCGGCGTCGGTGCCTACAACGGCGCCGGCCCCGCGCTGACCGACAAGGCCCTCCTGGCCGCGGCCGGGTCGATCGTCCAGGTCGAGGCCCGTCACGCCGCCTCGATCGCACTGCTCACCGGCAAGTCGATCACGCCCAACGGCGCATTCGACAAGCCGCTGAGTACGGCGACGGTGCTCAAGGCGGTCAAGCCGCTGATCAAGTAAGTGGCGGTGAGCTGGCAACCCGCAGTGCGCGCGCAGCGTCCGGCAACGGGCGCTGCGCGATCGCGCCGTAAACCTGCTGCACTACGTCGCGTGGTGTTCAAACCGCCTCGGAGCTTCCGCACGCCCGGTCGCGACCTGCGCAGCCTCGCCGACGAGGATCTGATGCCGCTCGTTTACGACGGCGATGCCCAGGCATTTGAGGTGATCTTTGATCGCCACGGCGACGCGGCGTTCTCGCTGGCGTACCGCATGTGCGGCCGGCGCAGCACCGCCGAGGACGTGGTCCAGGAGGCGTTCGTCTCGCTGTGGCGCAGCGGAGCGGCGTATGACCGCGCACGGGGCAGCGTCCGGTCCTGGGTTCTCGGCGTGGTACGCAACCGCGCGATCGACCTGTTCCGGCGTGAATCCGTGCGCACCGGCCGTGACGTCAACGCCGAGGGTCTCGTCGAGCAGATGCATGCATCCGACGACACGGAGGACACGGTCGAGCGCCGAGAGGATGCCCAGCAGATCCGTGCCGCCCTGCAGGAGCTCCCGCCGGACCAGCGGCAGGTGATCGAGCTCGCCTACTTCGGCGGCTTCAGCCATAGCCAGATCGCGTCGATGCTCGAACTGGCCCCGGGAACCGTGAAGGGACGGATGCGGCTCGGGTTGACCAAATTGAGGATCGCGCTTGGCGGTCCATCCGGAGCAGTGATATGAAATGGGGGCCGAAATGAGCGACGGAGATACCGCCTCCGACACCCGGGGGTGCGGCGGCGAGGTCGCCGCCTATGCCCTCGGCGCGCTCGACCCCGCCGAGGTCGACACCTTCCGCCGTCACCTCGAGACGTGCTCGGTGTGCCGCGACGAGCTGGCCGCCTTCGAATCGGTGGTCCGCGTGTTGCCGTTGAGCACCCCGGCGCACCGCGCCCCGGCGGAGCTGCGCCGGAATGTCATGCACGCGATCGCCAGCGAGCCCAAGTCCGCTCCGGCCGCGCGCACGGCCACCCGCCGCGCGCCGACCCGCTGGCGCCTGCCGCGACCAGCGCTCGGGCTCGCCGCCGCGCTCGCGGTCGCCGCCGCGGCGTTCGTGGGGATCAACGCGGCCGGTTCCGGCACCCCCGCCACCCGGATCATCCACGCCCAGGTCACCGGACAGGGCAGCGCCGAGCTCAGGCTGTCCGGCGATCACGGCGAGCTCGTCGTCAACCATTTCTCCCCGCCCCCGACCGGTCAGATCTACGAGGTCTGGCTCAAACGGGGCACCGGCTCGCCGAAATCGATCGGGCTGCTGTTCAGCCCCACCGCCGCCGGCCAGGCCAACGTCGACGTGCCCGGCAGCCTGCACGGGGTGTCGCTCGTGATGGTCACTCCGGAGCCGGCCGGTGGCAGCCCCAGGCCGACGCACTCCGCCGTGATCAGCGCCCCGCTCACCTAGGACGCGTTCCGAGTCACGGGCTCGCCGCCGGTGATCCAAAGTCGGTCGGACTCCGTAGGAATGGGAGCCAGCGAAACCGACTGATCGGAGATTTCACATGTTGGGCCTTGATAATCCTATTCACATCGCATTCGTACTGATCGTGCTGCTTCTCGTGTTCGGAGCCAAGCGCCTGCCCGAGATGGGCAAGTCCATGGGCGAGGGGCTGCGCGGCTTCAAGGAGTCGATCAGCGGCGAGTCGCCGGTCAGCCACATGACCGCCGACGACACCCCGGCTCGCGTCGACGAGCTGCCGGCCGCCCCGGTCACGGTGCCCGCCGAGCCCATCGCAGAGCGCGCCCCGGTCGTGACTGAGCGGACCGCCGAGCGGTCTTCCCTGACGCCCGCCGCCTAGGCGCGCGCCACCCCTCTGACTCAAGGACGCTGGTGATGCAGATTCCAGGCGCGGTCGCGCCCGTACGCCTTCGGCCGGTGGGTCACGACGCTCAGCTGAGCGTCGTCGACCACCTCGAAGAGCTCCGCACGAGGCTCATCGTCTCGCTGCTCGCGGTCGCGGTCGCGTTTGGCTTCTGCTTTTGGCAGAACCACCAGCTCCTGCACCTGATCAACCAGCCGCTGGCCCACAACACCCAGCAGCAGGTCCGGTCCGGTCACGGGCCGCTCGGGGCGACGTACTCCGTGCAGCGCAGCGCCCGTGACGTGGCCCAGCAGCTCGACACGGTGGTCGGCGTCTTGCAGACCCGCTCGCAGCCGCCGGCCGCCCGGACCGCCCTGACCGCCGTCCGCAAGAGCCTGGGCCAGGACGTCACGCGCCTGTCCAAGGCGCCCCAGGGCGATCTCCCGGTCACGCTGGGCATCGGCGAGCCGTTCACCACTACGGTGACGGTCACGCTGCTGTTCGCACTGATCATCTCACTCCCGGTCCTGCTGCTCCAGGCCTACGGCTTCTTCATGCCCGCGTTCGCGCCCCGCCAGCGGCGGCGCATGCTGCCGGTGGTGCTCTCGATCCCGCTGCTGTTCGCGGCCGGCGTGGGCTTCGGCTACCTGGTCGTGCTGCCCGCGGCGCTGCACTTCTTCCAGAACTTCAACAGCAGCGAGTTCAACGTGCTCGTCCAGGCCAGCCAGTACTACAAGTTCGCGGCGACGACGCTGCTGGCGATGGGACTGCTGTTCCAGGTCCCGGTGGCCATCATCGCCGTCACTCGGGCCGGTCTGATCACGCCTCAGCAGCTTCGGAAAAACCGTCGCTGGGCCGTACTCGCGTGCTGCGGCGTCGCGGCGATCCTTCCCGGAGACGCGATCACGATGCTGCTCGAGACGCTGCCGCTCTACTTCCTGTTCGAGTTCAGCGTCCTCATCGCCGCTCTGTCCGAGCGCCGCGAGCAACGGCGCGCCGCCGCCGCCGGTCCCGGCGGGACGTCGCATACCGACGAGATCCTGTAACAGGCGGAGCACGATGAGGATCGCGATCGTCGGCGCCGGGGTCTCGGGACTCGTCACCGCTCACCTGCTCGGACGGACCCACGAGGTCACCGTGTTCGAGGCCGCCGGGTACGCCGGCGGCCACACGAACACGATCCGGGTCGACACCGCGGACGCGACCCACGCGGTGGATACCGGGTTCATCGTCTTCAACGATCGCAACTACCCCAACTTCGAGCGGCTGCTGGAGCGCCTCGGGGTTGACTCCCAACCGTCGACGATGACCTTCAGCGTCAGCGACGGGCACGGGGACTTCGAGTACAACGGCTCCTCGCCCAACGGGCTGTTCGCCAAACGCGCCCATCTGGTGACGCCCTGGTTCCATCGCATGGTCGCCGACATGGCGCGCTTCAACCGGGCGGCGCGCGAGCTGGTCGCCAACCACGGCGACGGCCGCGACGCGGGGCCGTCGCTCGGCCAGTGGCTCGAGCAACAGCGCTTCTCGCGGCCGTTCATCGACCGCCTCATCGTCCCTCAGGCGTCCGCCGTGTGGTCAGCCGACCCCGCGCAGATGTGGAGCTTCCCCGCGCGGTTCATGGCCGAGTTCTTCGACAATCACGGGATGCTGTCGTTACGGGGCCGACCCCAGTGGCGGACGGTGAGCGGCGGCTCTGCGCGGTACGTCGAGGCCCTGCTCGCCGC
>DATCFW010000377.1:0-7902 GCA_036509295.1 Solirubrobacteraceae bacterium
ATCGCGCTCGAGCGTGAGCTGATCGACCGGGCGCAACGCTGGGCCGCCGATCTCGCGCCCGGCCGCGTACACACCACCCCGACGTTTCCCGACGGCGCCGCGGCGGCGTGGGCGGTCGCGGGCGGCGGTCCACTCTTCGTCGTCTGGCCGCAGCTGGCGCACTGGCGGCCCGAGCATGCCGGCGGCGCGCTTGACGATCTCGCCAACGGCTGTGGCGTATCGGTGGGGCCGGTCTTCGACGGCGGCTTCTACCTGCTGGCGCTGCGGCGACCGGCGCCGTCCCTGCTCGCGCTGCCCGCCGAGGTGTGGGGGAGTCTGGACGCGATGAGCATGATGCTCACCGCGGCGCACGAGGCCGGCCTGGAGGCGGGGCTGCTGCGCGCCGAGCGCGGGCTTCATCGCCCGGCGGACGTGCGCGCCCAACTGGCCGACCCGCTGCTCGACAGCGAGCTACGGTCGATCCTGCGGGGATGATCGTCGTGGGTCCGGTGGCTCTGAGGACCGTCTCGGATCGTGTCGCTCAGGCGGCCAGGAACGCGGGCGAGCCGACGCGATGCTGCTCGAACGTCAGCTGCTCGGCTGGCTGGGGCATGCTGATGAAGTAGCCCTGCGCGAGGTCGCACCCGAGCTCGGCGAGCAGCTGGAGCGTCTCGGCGTCCTCGATGCCCTCGGCCACCACCCGGAGTCCGAGGGCGTGGCCGAGTGCGATGGTGGCACGGACCAGTTCCACCTCCCGCGCACCCCGGGCCGATAGCGGAGTGATGAAGCTGCGGTCGAGCTTGAGCTCGTCCACCGTCAGGGCGCTGAGGTAAGTCAGCGAGGTGAAGCCGGCTCCGAAGTCGTCGATGGAGACCTCGACCGCAAGCTTGGCCAGCCGGGCGAGGACCTGCTGGCAATGCTCGAAGTCCTCGACCAGCGTGGTCTCGGTGATCTCCAGCACGAGCGCGTCGGGCCCGAGCCGGTACCGGGTGAGCTGCTCGGTCACGAGGTCCACCAGGCCGGGGTCGAGCAGATCGCCGGCGGAGATGTTGACCGAGACCCGGACCTGCCGTCCCGCCGCCCGCCAGGCCGCGCACTGGCGCAGCGCGCGGCCGAGCACCCACCGGGTCAGGCTTCCCATCAGGCCTGCCTCCTCGGCCAGCGGCAGGAACTTCAGGGGCGCGATCAGGCCAAGGTCGGGATGGCACCAGCGCACCAGCGCCTCCACGGTGAGGATCTCGCCGCGGCGAAGATCGAGCTGCGGCTGGTAGTGCAGGGTCAGCTGATCTGAGCGGATGGCGTCATGGAGCTGGTCGGCCAGCTGCAGCCGGCTGCCGCCGGCGTTGAACTCAGGTTGGTAGAGCGCGACCCGGGAGGACCCGAGCTTGGCCCGATACATCGCCACGTCGGCGCACCACATCAGCTGCGCGCTGTCGGCGGCGTGAACTGGGGCCAGAGCGATCCCGACGCTTGCCCCGATCCGGGCGCTGACCGCCTCGATCGAGAACGGCTGCTCGAGCGCCGCCGTGAGATGGTCCGCCGTGGCCGCCGCCTGCTCGGCGTCGGCGCCCATCAGCACCACCGCGAACTCGTCGCCGCCGACGCGGGTGAGCAGGTCGCAGTCACGCAACGAGGCGGCGAGCCGCGCGCCGACGGTGTCCAGGATCTCATCGCCCGCCGGATGACCGAACGAGTCGTTGATCTGCTTGAAGCCATCGAGATCGATGAACAGAAACGCCAATCGGCGGCCGTCGGCCGGGATCTCGGCAAAGAACTCATCCAGGACGGCGAACAGGCGCCGCCGGTTGCCGAGTCCGGTGAGGTGGTCGGTGTCGGCCAGCCGCTGGCGCTCTTTCGTCAGCGCCCGCAGGCTGCGGACCGACAACCCCGTTCGCACGACCACCAGCAGCAGGGTGGCGGCGGCGAGGCTGGTGGCGACCTGGCTGATATCGCCGAGCGTGCCGAAGTACAGGATCGTCAGCCCCGACCCCGCCGCGGCGCCGGGCAGGATGAACCCGGGAGCCTTGGCCCCCGCCAGCGGGTTCGCCGATCGCCGCGGGACCCACATCGCCATCGATATCAGCAGCATCGAGATCGGCCACGCGATCTGGTTGATGGCCACGCCGAGCTGCCCGCTCGCGGTGCCCCCGAGCAAGTCGGACGAGTGCAGCAGATTGGCGGTGTCGCCCAGCACGTTGACGGTGATCCCGACGGCCATCAGCAACCAGGGCAGCCGTTGGCGTCCCGACAGCACGGCGCTGCCGCCGACCGCCAGCAACAGAAGCAGGAGATCGCCCACCGGATAGGCCAGGTTCACCGCCACCGCCAGCCCGTTCTGACCGGCCGAGTGCTCCAGCGCCCGGAACGCGAAAGCGGCACACAGGGCCGCGGCGCCGAGTCCGGCCACTGTGCCGTCGAGCCAGTTGGACGCCGTCAGCCTCCGGGCCTGGCCGCGGACAAACAGCACCAGCGCGGCGTAGGCGAGCGGAAAGAAGCCCAGGTAGAACCCGTCGGCGACCGACGGTGTCGCCGGAGTCGCCCCGCCGAGCGACTCGATCGTCAGCGCGATGTCGCCCAGCGTCCACGACGCCAGCGCGCCGCCGAGGATCAACGCCACCGCGCGGCCCGAGCGTCTGCGCCGAGCGTTGGCGATGCACAGGACCGACGCCACCAGCTCAAACCCGTCGACGCCCCATCCGTCGATCAGCGTGGAGCTCTGACCCGGCGGGCGCAGCAGGATCCACGCCAGGTAGGCGACCAGCAGGAGGCCCATCGCCTTATAGACGCGCCACACCGACGCCGGAGTCTCGCCGCCGGGGGGAGGCTGGCCCAGCGGTGCCCGACGGATGACCAATCGGCTGATGCGCGCTCGCATCCAGCCTGTATCGGCGCGCGGCCCCCACGGCTAAACGCCCAGGCTATTTGGGCTGGGCCGTCCGGCCCGCGCCGGGGGCTCCGGCCCTACTGCTGGTAATGCTCGACGACGCTCTCGCTACGCGCCTGCGCGTCGTCGGGGTCGCCGCCCTCTTCGCGCAGCCCCTGCCGCTGGCGCAGCAGATCCCAGCACTGATCCAGTGACACCTTCACCGCGTCCAGCCGGCTGCGGTCATCGTCACTGGCCTGCCCCGCGGACTCCCGGCCCCACAGCTGGTGCTCCTCGGCCACGAGCTTCTCGATGTGGCCGTGGATCTGATCGTCGTCCATGGCCTACACGGTACTCCTCGGCCTCGCGGCAAGCTGCTGAGCGGAGTTGGGGGGCGAGGACTTGAACCCCGATTCCCGGGACCAAAACCCGGTGTCCGAGCCAGTTGGACGACCCCCCAGAGCGGTGACGGCCCGCCGAATCTACCAGCGTGGCGAGTCGGCGGGCCGGGGAATGACGTCCGGGTGTCCGCGGTGCCGGAATGTCGCGGTGCCGGAGTGCCGGAGTGCCGGAGTGCCAGAGTGCCGGGGTACCGGGGTACCGGGGGATCCGGCCGCGGACCGGGCACGCCGGGTAACGACGGCCACGAAGGAGGGGCGCCGGCCGGCAAACGTCGACTGAACGACGCCACGAAGCAGCGCGGGACGTTCGCCTTCCTCCGGAAGGTCAACGTCCCACCGGTTCGCGGCCCTCACAGGCGCGGGACGTTTGCCGTCCGCACGAAGGCGAACGTCCCACCGGACCTGATCGTGGCGCGCAGTGGGACGTTGCCGGCCCTCGACGCGCCCCGCCACCGCTCAGGGTCACGCACAGCCCCCAGGCGATTGGATGCCGGCCGGCCGGCTCCGGCTCCGGCTCCGGACGCAGGACGGGTGCGGCCGGCTCCGGCTCCGGACGAAGGGCGGGTGCGGCCGGCTCCGGCTCCGGACGAAGGGCTGGTGCTGCACTAGGATCATCGCGTGGCCGCGCCCGTCGTCGTCATCCTTGCCGCTGGGCAGGGCACGCGCATGCGCTCGGCGCTGCAGAAGCTGTTGCACCCGCTGTGCGGCCGGCCGATCATTCAGTGGCCGATCGCGGCGGCGCTGGCGGCCGGCGCCGGGACAGTCGTCGTGGTGGACTCGCCGGAGCGGCGGCTGGAGGCGGCGCTGCCCGGCGGGGTGCTGCTGGTGGTCCAGGAGCGTCCGCTGGGGACGGGCGACGCGGTTCGCGCGGCGGTGGAGCACATCGGCGCCCACGACACCGTCGTCGTGCTCAACGGCGATGCGCCGCTGGTCAGGCCCGAATCGCTGCGGGCGCTGGTCGAGAGCCACGAACGCTCCGGCTCGGCGGCCACGATCGCGACGATGATCCTCGACGATCCGAGTGGCTACGGCCGCGTGGTGCGCGCGCCCGACGGCACGGTGCAGCGCGTGGTGGAGACGAAGGGCTCGGGCGACGCCACCGAGGGCGAGCGGCACATCCGGGAGGTCAACACCGGGATGTTCGCGTTCGCCGGCGAGGCGCTGCTGGTCGCGCTGCGGGAGGTTCGCGCCGATAACGCCCAGGGCGAGCACTACCTCCCCGACGTGCTCCCGGCGCTGCGCGCGCACGAGCGCACGGTGGGCGCCTACGAGCTCGCCGACCCCGAGGAGCTGCTCGGCATCAACGATCGCCGTCAGCTCGCCGATGTGACCGCCGTCGCCCAGCGCCAGATCAACGATCGCCACATGCGCGCGGGAGCGACGATCGTCAACCCGGCGGCCACCGTGATCGACGTCGGCGTAACGCTCGGCCGCGACGTGGTCATCGCTCCGTTCTGCAGCCTGCACGGAACGACCACCGTCGGCGACGGGTCCATCGTCGGCCCGCAGACGACACTCATCGACGCGCAGGTCGGCGAGGGCTCGACCATCCTGCACTCCTACGTGACGGGGGCTACCGTCGGTGACCGGGTCAGCGTCGGGCCGTTCGCCTACCTGCGGCCCGGCACGATCCTGCGCGAGGGCTCGAAGGCCGGGACGTTCGTGGAGATCAAGAACTCCGACGTGGGCGCCGGCACCAAGGTCCCTCATCTCAGCTACATCGGCGATGCCGACATCGGCGAGCAGACGAACCTCGGCGCGAGCACGATCACCGCCAACTACGACGGGTACCGCAAGCACCGGACCACGATCGGCGATCGCGTCAAGACAAGCGTGGACACGACCCTGGTCGCGCCCGTGTCGGTCGGCGACGACGCCTACACTGGCGCCGGATCGGTCATCACCACCGACGTGCCGGCCGGGTCGCTCGGCGTCGCCCGGGCGCGCCAGTCGAACATCGAGGGCTACGCGGAGCGGCGGCGTGAGCGCGCCGAGTCCGAGCGTGGCGAGCGGCCATGAGCGCCATCGAATCGTCGGCGGCCGGGCGTACACTGCGCGACACGATGAGCGTCGTGGAGAGCCACTCCAGCCCGACGATCCTGCGCCGCGAGTACGACAAGCGGCTGATGCTCGTCTCCGGGCGTGCCAACCCCGAGCTGGCGGCGAAGATCGCCGACAAGCTCGGGGTCGAGCTCAGCACGGTGAACGCCAAGACGTTCGCCAACGGCGAGGTCTACTGCCGCTACGACGAGTCGGTCCGCGGCGCCGACGTGTTCATCGTCCAGCCGACCTGTACCAACGCCGCCGCCGGATTGACCACCAACGACGCGCTGATGGAGCTGATGGCGATGGTCGACGCCGCGGTCGGCGGCTCGGCCCACCGCGTGATCGCCGTCACCCCGTGGTACGGCTACTCCCGACAGGACAAGAAGTCCGCGCCCCGCGAGCCGATCAGCGCCCGGCTGGTCGCCCGCATGCTCGAGGCGGCCGGCATCGACCGCATCTTGACGATGGACCTGCACTCCGGCCAGATCCAGGGGTTCTTCCAGAAGCCCTGCGATCACATGACGGCGCTGTTCATGCTCACCCAGTACTTTGACGACCTGGGTCTGGAGGACCTGGTGGTAGTCGCCCCGGACGCTGGCCGGGTGAAGCTCAACAAGCAGTTCGCCGCCAAGATCGGCGCCGACCTGGCGATCCTCAACAAGGAGCGCCCCGCCCAGCAGGTCGCCGAGATCAGCTACATCATCGGCGACGTCTCCAACAAGACGGCCCTGCTCGTCGACGACATGATCGGCACCGCCGGCACGCTCGGCGCCGCCGCGCAGGCCGTCCGCGACGCCGGTGCCCGCCGCATCTACGCCGCCGCCACCCACGGCAACTTCTCGGGCAACGCCTGGGAGAACCTTGCCGCCGCCGGGTTTGAGCAGGTCGTCGTCACCGACACGATCCCGCTGCCGCCGGGCGCTCCCAGCAACGTCCGCGTGCTCTCCTGCGCCGACCTGCTGACCAACTCGATCCGCCAGATCTTCACCGACGGCTCGGTCAGCGACGTGTTCGGCGGCGAGAACCAGCTCTTCTGATCTGGCGCTCCATCACGCCCGGCAAAGTGCCTGCTATCGGGCATTTTCGACGGCCAGATCATCGCTTGCTGTCAACGGCTTGTCAACAATCGCCGCAGCGACCACGGCGGCGGCCTCCGCGTCCGAGTGCGGGAGCAGGTGCGCATAGGTGTCGAGGATGGTCTTCGGATCGTCGCCGAGGCGGGCGGCCACGATGTGCAGCGGGACGCGCTCGGTGAGAGCGATGGTCGCGGCGGTGTGGCGCAGGGTGTGAAGGGTCCCGGTCGGCAGCCCGGCCGCCTTGCGCGCCTTCACGAACCGTTCGCCCAGCCGAGAGGGGTAGATCGGCCGGCCGAGCTCGTCGGCGAACACGAGATCCCGGTCGTCGTAGCCGGGGCCGGCGAGGTCACGCTCGAGCCGCTGGACGTCGCGGTGGCGGCGCAGGGCCCCGACCGTCTCGGGGTCGAGCGCGATGGTCCGCTCGGAGCGGCGGGACTTCGGAGGGCCAAACGTGCAGCCGCCCTTCGTGGGCACGAGCTGCTGCTCGACGCGCAGGCAGCCGGCCTCGAGGTCGACGCAGCGCCACGGCAGGCCCAGCAGCTCCCCGCGGCGCATGCCCGTCGTCGCCCCGAGCCGCCAGAGCGCGAATAGCCGATCCTCGCCGACGTGGTTCAGGAAGGTCCGCAGCTCCCGCGGGCTCCAGGACTGCGCGTGCGAGCGGGGCAGGGATGGCGGATCGGCCGCGGCCGCCGGGTTACGTGCCAGCTTGCCCCAGCGAACGGCGTCGTTGAGCGCTCGCCGGAGAACCGCGTGGGTGGTCCGGCGCGTCGCGACCGACAGGCCCTCAGTCTCCAGGGCGGCATACAGCGCGTTGAAGTGCCCGGCGCTCAGGTTCCGCAGTGGCACGGCGCCGATGTCGCGGCCGCGCACGTACCGACCGACAATCGAGCGGTACGTGCTGGCGGTGAGCGGGCGCACGGTGGCGCTGATCCCTGGCAGCCACTCATCGAGCATGAATCGGGCGAGCGGCTGGCGTGAGGGCTCGATGTAGGTCCCGTCGCCCACGGCGGTGATGACGCTCGCCAGGTGGCGCTGCGCGTCCTTCTGGGTGCGGAAACCGCCCTTGCTCGCCTGCCGGCGCCCGCCCGACTCTGGATCGGCTAGGAGATCCCAGTAAGCGGTCCAGGTGGTGCCGCGCCTGCGGGTCGATCCCCTCATCGCTCGTCCTCCTCGGAGTCGGCGTTGGCCTTTTCGAGTTCGATCTGGAGCGGTGTCAGACCCTCATATCTCGCTTCGTTCTCATTGAGCCACCGCATTACACGTTCGATCTTCCCGAGCGGGTACTCGCCGTCTGCGGCGTGGTCGAAGATGACAAGACCGCCGCCGAGATCAGCTGTGAGCACTAGTCGCGCGGCCCCGCGCTGTCCGAACGCCCAGTCGATCGACTCGGGGTTTCCGCCCGTTCCGAAGTACCAGCCCGGGCGATTGCCCAGCGCCTCGCCGACAGCGATCCAACTGTCAAAGTCGGCGTCGCTGCTAGTCCATTCGCGGCAGACGGCTTCGTATCGCTCGCGATTGAACGTCATCGCGCGTCCTT
>DATCFW010000378.1:0-9107 GCA_036509295.1 Solirubrobacteraceae bacterium
CGGCGGGGCGCCGCTGCCTCGGACCGGGGCGCGGCATCCTTCGATTTCGCCGTACGGGCCGTTCAACGCGTCCGACGGGGCGGTCTTCTTCGGGATTCAGAACGAGCGGGAGTGGCTGGTGTTCTGCCGGGAGGTGCTTCATCAGGGTGCCCTGGCGGTCGATCCCCGGTTTGCCAGCAACCCGGAGCGGGCGGCTCGGAACGACGAGCTGACCGCGATCATCGAGGACGTGTTCGCCAAGCAGACCGCGGATGAGGTCATCGCGGCGCTTGAGGCGGCCGGGATCGCGTGCGCGCGGCTGCGGACGCCGGGCGAGCTGACCTCGCACCCGGAGCTGCGGGCGCGCGGGCGGTGGGTTCCGGTCGGGACGCCGTCGGGGGATGTCGATGCGCTGCTGCCCCCGGTTGTCTCGGCCGGGCAGGAACCGGTGATGGGGCCGGTGCCCGCGTTCGGCGAGCACACCGAGGCGATCCGGACGGAGTTCGGGGCCTAGGCGCCGCACCGGCGGCTGGGCTTGGCTTACTGAGATTTGTTGGGGTGGAGCGCGATCAGGATGACTGCGGTCACCACGATCGCGATCCCGATCCAGCCGAGGATGATGCCCGCAGTGGCCAGGCCCGAGCCCGTCTGGGTGCCCGCTGAGTCCTTGATCTGCCTGCGCGCCCGGTATCCGAAGACCAGGGCGAGCACCGCCCCGAACCCGGCGAACCACAGCACTGCCACCGCTACCGACGCGATCGCCAGGACGTTGACCTGGCTGCCGACGCCAGCGGGCTGGCCGGGGGCCGGGTCGGCGGCAGCGGCGACGATCTCTTCCGGTGACCCGAGACGTTCCAGCGCGTTACGCACGGCCGCCTGGTCGCCCGGCGGGGTCTGGCTCAGCGCCTCCTGAAGGTGGTCGCGGATCTCAGAGACCAGCTCGTCTCGCTGGTCGGTCGGCAGCGTCGATGCGGCCGCGTCCAAACGGCGCAGATAGTCATCGACCAGGGGGTCAGTGTGCACGTTCATCGCCCTGCTCTCCTTTGTGGTGTCACGAGCGCGTCGACGGCGTCCCGGAACCGGGCCCACTCGTCGCTGAAGTCGGCCAGCGCGCGCTTCCCGGCGTCGGTGAGCTGGTAATACCGTCGCGGCGGCCCCGCCTCGGATTCCTGCCAGGACGTGCTCACCAGCTCGTCGCGGCGCAGGCGGCTCAGCAGCGGGTAGATGGTGCCCTCGCTGACCAGCAGCCCGTCCGTCTCGGAAAGCGTCCGGACCAGCTCGAACCCGTACCGTTGGCCGTCGCGCAGCAACGCCAGGACGCAGTACTCCAGCGTGCCCTTGCGCAGCTGGCTCACCGGATTACGTGCTCGGCCAGGTTCCATGCATTACAAGGTACCATGCATGAGCGGGTCAGGCCATCCTCGGCCTGCGCGGCTTGTTAGGCGGGCCAGATGGCGGCGAGGGCGCGGAGCACGTTGCCGCCGAGCGCCCTGGCGATCTCCTCGTCGGTGAGCCCGTCGCGGACCAGCCAGGCGGCGATGTTGTGGAAGGCCTCGCTCGGGTTCTCGAGCCCGTCCACGTAGTCGACGACCGGGTGCTCGGGGCCGGACGAGGCCGGGTGGCCGAGCAGCCCGGCGAAGGTCTGGTGCAGGCCGACGTGGTCGCCGTAGAGCGTGTCGGGGCCGAAGCCGACGTGATCGAGCCCGACCAGGTCGACGCAGTAGTAGAAGTGGTCCATGACCGAGGCGATGGTGTGCGTGCGGTGCTCGCGCGAGATCGTGGTGTGCGGGGCGGCCGAGATGCCGATCACGCCGCCGGTGTCCGCGACCGCACGCAGGGCGTCGTCGCTCTTGAGCCGGGGGATGTCCCACAGCGCGCGGGCGCCGGCGTGGGTCATGAGCACCGGCGCGCGCGACGCCGCCGCGGTCTCGATCCCGGTGCGGTCGGAGGCATGCGACACGTCGATCGCGAGGCCGAGGTCGTTCATCCGCTGCACGGCGCGGCGGCCGAACGCGGTCAGGCCGTAGTCGTCGGGCTCGTTCAGTCCCGCCCCGAGGCCGTTGGAGTCGGAGTAGGCGATCCCGATCTGCCGGACGCCGAGGCCGAACAGGATGTCCAGCTTGTCGAGGTCGTTGCCGATCGGGGTGGCCGCCTCGAGGCCGAACACGATGCCGACCCGGCCGGTCGCGTGCGCGAACTCGATGTCCTTGACGGTCCGCACGACCGTCACCCGGTCCTGGTGGGCGATGTCGGCCTGCCGCATGCCCAGGTCCGTCACCACGTCGTCCCACTGCCAGGGGGTGTTGCCTGTGACGTAGGCGGTGCCGTCCATCATGTTGTCGAACACGGCGGTCAGGCCCGATGCGGCCAGGCCGGCGAACGCGGTGTGCTGACGCCCGGTGCGGTTGTACGGCGGGGTGAGCGCCATGTCGGCCGGGAACCGGACCGGGTGATCGTGCAGGCTGATCACCACGCTGCTGTACAGGAGCGCTTCGGCGCGGGCGACGGTGGCGGGGTCGAAGCCGCCGTCGTAGGAGGGGACCCGGCCCGACTCGGGGGCGAGCGGGAACCGCGCGAACGCGGCCGGACGGTCGTCGAGGTAGCCGTAGGAGGCGTAGTCGTGGTTCATGACGTGGCCGCCTGCGCGAGTTCCTGAGGCGGGGTGACCGGCTGCAGGCGGTGCGGGCCGTCGGCCATCGAGATCAGCAGCGCGTCCCAGGCCCGCATGCCCTCGTGGATGCGGCGCAGGCGGAGGAACTCGTTGGGCGCGTGCAGCTTCTCATCGGCTGTGGAGAAGGAGAAGAACAGCGTCTTCGCCCCGATGACCTGCTCGAACAGGGTGGTGGCGGGCAGCGTGCCGGCGATGACGGCCAGCAGCACGTCCTCGCCGGGGTAGACCGCGCGCAGGGCCTCGGTGGCGGCGGCGATGGCCGGGTGGGCGGGGTCGATGCGGTAGGCGGGCACCGCTCCCCCGTCTTGCTCGACGGTGACGCGCACGCCCGGAGTCTCGATCTGCGCTACGTGGCGGCGGACTGCCTGCAGCACCTTGTGGGGGTCTTGGTCGCCGACCAGGCGGCAGGAGACGAATCCTTGGGCGAGGTGCGGGATGACTGTGTAGCGGCCGCCGCTTTTTACCCCGTTGACCTCGAGGGTCGGGCGCTCCCAAAGGCGTTGCAGGGTCGAGTATCCGTGTTCGCCGTAGGTCTCGGGGACGCCGAGGTCGGCGGCGAATTTGTCGTTGTCGAACGACACCGCGTCTAGCTGCGCTCGCCGTTCCCGGCTGGGCGGGGCAACGCCGTCGTAGAACCCGGGGACGGCGACTGATCCGTCGGGGTTGTGCAGGCTGGCCAGGATCGTCGAGAGCGCGTGGACGGGGTTGGCGACGGTGCCGCCGTAGCGGCCGGAGTGCAGGTCGCCGGTGGCGCCCTCGACCGTGATGGTGAACGCGACCAGCCCCTTGGAGGCGACCGACAGCGACGGCTCGTCCGGGCGCCACTGCGCCCCGTCGGCCGATATCACCAGGTCGCAGGCGAGCTCGCGGGTGTGCTGGCGCACGTACTCGGGCAGGTGCGGGCTGCCGATCTCCTCCTCTCCCTCGATGAGGAACTTCACGTTCAGCGGCAGTCCGCCGCGCTGCGCGATCGCCGCCCGGAGCATCTCCACGACCAAGAGCACCGGTCCCTTGTCGTCGGAGGCGCCGCGACCGCGAGCGATGTCGCCGTCGACGGTGAGGCGGAACGGCGGGGACAGCCACTCGGACTCGTCCCCGGTCGGCTGCACGTCGTAGTGGCCGTAGACGAGCACGGTGGGCGCGCCGGGTGCGGCGAGCCATTCACCGCGGACGACCGGGTGGCCGCCGGTCTCCTCGACCCGGCCGGCCGCGAAGTCGAGCCGGCCGGCGATCCAGTCGGCCGCGCGCCGCATCGTGCCGGGGTCGGCGTTGCGGCTGTCGCTCGGGATCGCCACGTACTCGGCGAGGCGTTCCAGGACGCCGTCGAGAGCCGGAAGCTCCAGGTTGCTCATGGGCGGGCTGCCTCTCTCGCTCGCACCAGGGCGGCGGTGCGGGCCATCTCGTTGGCGACGATCATCAGTCCTTCGTCCACGCCCATGCCCGGCTTGGCCAGCACCTGGGTGGCCTCGCAGGCCATCGCCACGTGCGCGCTGACCTGGGCCGACCGGTCGGTCTCGTTGCAGGTGCCACCGCAGAAGGCCTCCAGCCCGGCGTCGCGGGCGAGCAGCAGCGCCTGCACCGTGCTGCCGATGCTGCCGAGGTCGGGGGTCTTCACGTGGATGACGTCGGCCGCGCCCGCGGCGACGAACGCGCGCACGTCGTCGAGCGTGTTGCACCACTCGTCGACGACGATGCGGACGCCGGAGCCGCGATCTTTCAGCGCCGCGCGGAGCCGGCGGAAGGCGTCGATCTGGGCTTCGCGCGACCCGGCGTCGATCGGGTGCTCGATCGCGAGGTCGTAGGGGCGCGCTAGGTTTCCGAGCTCAGCCAGATAGTCGGCGACGGCGTCGATGTCGGCGTCTGCATCGGTGTCTGCATCGGTGTCTGCATCGGTGTCTGCATCGGTGTCGGTGTCGGCGTCGGCGTTGAACGCGAGCCCGGCGCATCCGTACAGGTCGAAGTGGAGCCTCGGACGGTAGGCGGGAGACGGGGCGAGCTCGGCGATCCGGCCGACCAGCCAGCGCAGGTAGTCGGCGAAGATCTCACCGGACGGGCCGAACTTCTCGGCCACGTTGTTGATGAGCCCGTGCGGGAGGACGTCGACGCCCTTGATGATCATCTTCTCGGCGTTGCCGTACCGGTCGTCGCCGGTCTGGGCGTACAGCGGGACCGGGACGAGCGGAGCGCCGGTCTCGTACTCGTCCCGGATAACCTCGGCCATGGTTTGTCGCCGATCACGCGCGACCGCGGCGAGCACGGCCTGGCTGACGCCGTAGCGCACGGCGGCGGGCAGCGGGCTGTTGCCTGGCCCGGTTGTCAGCGCGTCGATCCGGGCGGACATGGTGCGGAAACCCTCGGCTAGATCGGCGCCGCGCAGGGCCGGCGCGATGACCTGCTCGACGACGGCGGCCGCGTCGGCGGCTGCGAACAGCGGGTCGCGGCCTCCGGCGCCGCTGTACTGCACCGCCGCGCAGTCGCCGAACTCGACCCCGCCGTCGTCGAGCAGGAGCAGTACCGACACCGCCTCCCCCGGCTGCCGCACTCGGCGGAAGCCGGGGGTCAAGGGCGGCCCGGTGTAGTCGAACCCGTCGTGGCCGGCCCCGGCCCGGATCGCCAGCTGGTCGTCGAAGAAGAAGCCGGCCTGGACGGGGACCGCGAGGACGTCGACGATGCGCATCAGGCGGTCGTCGCGGCCGGGCCGGCCGGGCCGGCCGGTAGCGTGGCGACGAACTCGGCCAGCTCGTCCAGGTTGGCGCGGGTGTTGACCCGCCTGCCGTCCTCGATGTCGTGGATGATCTCCGCGACCTTGGTGATGATCGGGCCGTTGATGTCGCGCAGCATCTCGTCGATCTCGGTCTTGCGCTTGCGCACCACGAGGTCGCGGTAGATGCCACTGTGCTTCTTGGCGCTGTTGCGGTTGAACACGGCCAGCCGGTCCAGGGACCCCTCGAGGTCGTCCGGGTCGAAGCCGTCGAAGCACTCGACCTTGACCGGCGCTTGCGCGAGGACCTCCCGGGCGATGGCGATCATGACCGGCCGGTAGCGCGGGTCCTCGAGGTGCTCGGCGATCGTCAGGTCGGAGACGGCGCCGGCCCACAGCATCGCGCCGTAGGCCTCCTTGCCCCACAGGTAGCCGAGCACGTTGTCGGTCGGCTCCGCGTATGGCAGCGCCGCCGCGAGGTCGAGCACGCGCGGGGTGACGCGGCCGCCGTCGAGCTCGCCGACGCGGAAGGTCGCGATGTTGCCCTGCATGATGCGCCCGGGTGCCATCACGTCGGCGCCGAAGTTGACGAACGACGAGACGACCTGGTCCCGCCCGACCGCCTCGATGACGTCGTCGGCGGTGAGGCCGTTCTGCACGGTCAGCACGTAGCCGCCGGGGGCGATCCTGCCGCGGAGCAGCTCGGCGGCGGCCCGGGTGTGCAGGCTCTTGACCGCCACGATGGCGTGGACGATCTGATCAGGGAGTTCGTCGGGGGTGATCGCGTGCGCCGCCACGGTGAACTCGTTGACCGGGCCCTCGATGATCAGCCCGTGCTCGCGGATGGCGGCGACGTGGGCCTCGTCCGCGTCGCACAGGGTGATGTCGTGGCCGGCCCGGATCATGTGGGCGCCGAGCGTGCCGCCGATCGCGCCTGCGCCGATGATGGTGATGTTCATGCGACCGCCCCGTCGAGGAAGCCGCGCACGGTGGAAAGGAACAGCTCGCGCTCCTCGACCTGCGGCGAGTGGCCGGACTTCTCGAAGACCACCAGCTTCGCGTTCGGCATCAGGGACGCGATGGTCTGCGCGGAGCTGACCGGGGTGACCCAGTCCCGCCGACCGACGGTGACGAGCGTGGGCGCCGTGACCGCGGGCAGCTGCGGCTTAAGGTCATAGTTCGGCTCGTTGTACAGGAAACACCAGTTGTGGGCTTCGTGCCGGTAGATGCCGGCCTCGACGCGGGCCGCTGAGGCGACGGGGTCGTACTCGTAGTCGTACAGCGGGATGATCTCCGCCCAGCGCGCCTTGAGGTCCTCGTCGTCGGTGATCCGCCCGGTCCAGTAGCGGTCGAAGTTGTCCCAGTTAATCTCGACGCGGTCCTGGTTCCGCGCGTTCTCGTAGGCGTCCTCCAGGTTGCCCGCGTCGGCGGAGGTGTCGCGCAGCACGATCGCCTGGACGTGCTCGGGGTAGGCCACGGCGTACTCGAGGGCGATGAACCCGCCGTAGGAACCGCCAGCGATGACGATCTTGTCCGCGCCGATCCACTGGCGCAGGCCGTCGACGTCGGCGGCCCACTGAGCGTGAGAGTACGGCGGAATGCCCTCGCTGTGGCCGCAGCCGCGCGCGTCGAAGACCACGACACGGAACCGGTCGGACAGCGGGCCGAAGGTGGACTTGGGCTCGGCCAGGGAGCCGATACCGCCGCCGCCGTGGTGGGCGATCAGCACCGGGCCGTCCTGCGGCCCCATCACCTCGACGTTCAGCTCGCAGCCATTGATGGTCAGCTTCATGCGCGTGCCTCCGTAGTGGTCCAGCGCTCGATCTCGTCATCGAGCAGGGTGAGGGGAATGGCTCCGTTGCGCAGCACCGCGTGGTGGAATCGACGCAGGTCGAAGTGCGGCCCGAGCGCGTGACGCGCACGCTCGCGCAGCCTGACGATCTCGCGCTTGCCGGTCACGTAGGCGAGCGCCTGGCCGGGCCAGGCGATGTACCGGTCGATCTCGTTGCGCACGTTGGCGGGCGTGGTCGCGGTGTGCTCGGTCATGAAGTCGATCGCCTGCTGGCGCGACCAGCCCAGGTGGTGCATCCCGGTGTCCACGACGAGCCGGCAGGCGCGCAGCGCCGCGAAGGACAGCATGCCGAGCCGCGCGACCGGGCTGCTGTACAGACCGATCTCGTCGGCGAGCCGTTCGGCGTACAGCCCCCAGCCCTCGTTGAAGGCGCACAGCTCGACGTCGAGGTGACGCCGGTAGCGCGGGATGTCGAGCGTCTGCGCGGTCGCGAGCTGCAGGTGGTGACCGGGCACCGACTCGTGGAACGCGAGCGCCTCGTACTCGTAGCGGTAGCGCTCGCCCGGGTCGGTCGTCAGCAGGCAGTGCGCGCCGGGGCGGCTGCCGTCGGCGGCCGGGGGCCGGTAGTACGCCATCGCGGTGTTGTCCGCGTCGATCGGGTTGATCTCCTCGATGACGCAGTCGGGGATGTCGTAGTGCACGAAGTGGGCGTCGCGCACGGCCTCGGCCCGGTCGAGCGCGTCCTGCGCGACCGCGACGATCTCGGCGCTGGTGCGGAAGCGCAGCGCCGGGTCGTCGCGCATCCGCGCGGCGATGGTGGTGAAGTCGCTCTCGCCCAGCGCCTCCTGCCCGATCTTCGACCACAGGCCGGCCAGCTCGTCGAGTTCCGCCAGGCCGATCTGGTGGACGTCCTGCGGGGAGAGCGCGGTGGTGGTGTGCCGCGCGACGGAGGCCAGGTACCCGGCCTCGCCGCCGGGGATCTCGCGGATGCCGACCCGGTCGTCCGGCCGGGCTCGCGGCGCCAGGTCGCGGCGCAGGAGCTCGGCCAGCCGCTGCATGGCCGGCCGAATGGTCTCGGTGATGTGGGCGGCGGCCGTCTCGCGCAGCGTTGCCTGGCCCGCGTGGCCGGCCTGCTCCGCGTCGCGGGCCGGCTTGAGCAGCGCGTCGTCGGAGACCGGGAGCGCGAGGTACCCCGTCAGCTGGCGGATGGAGTGCTCGACGCCGACGGCGGTCGGGGTGCGGCCGTCCGCCGCCTCGGTCAGGTACCGCTGGCCGAGCGCGTCGAGGGTCGCGCCGATCTTCGACAGCCGGCTGAGGTAGCGGTCGGCCGCCTCCGGGCTAGCGACGGTCATGGCGGGCACCGCCTGGAAGATCAGGCCCTGCCGGCTGACGTAGCTCTTGGCCGACGCGTTGGCGGCCCAGAGCGAGTGCTCGGCGTCGGCCCGGGCGCCTTCGACCAGCGCGGTGAGCACCCGCTGATCGACGCGCTCGGCGTCGCTGAGGCCGGCCGGGTCGATCTCGCTCACCTGGCGGCCGATGGCCGCGAGTTCCCGCGCGGTGCGCTCGCTCGCGTCGCGGCTCGGGTCGAAGGAGAGCGCGTCGAACTCGGCCACCCCGAGCAGCGTGGCGTTGTACGGGTCGTAGCTGTGCTGGGCGGCGAAATACGCCTCTCCGAGCCGGGTGAGCTCGGCTGCGGCTGCGGTGTCAGTGTCGGTCATCGGAACCTCCGGCGGAAACCCTGGCCTTCAGGCCGGGGAGGAGCCGGTGCCCCGCGAAGCGGGGGCATGATCGTGCCATAGTGCTACCTCTCAGAGCTATCTATATCCGGTATAATGTTCGCATGCCCCGATACCGACTCCAGCCGGCCCGCGAGCAGGAAACCATCCTGCTGCGGCACTGCTCGGACGCCCGGTACGTCTGGAACCTCGCGGTCGAGCAGCACGCCCGGTGGCGTCCGGGACGCC
>DATCFW010000379.1:0-7421 GCA_036509295.1 Solirubrobacteraceae bacterium
CGTCAACAGCCCGTTGTCAGGGCCGACAAGCCGTCGCTCATCGGCCAGCCGCACCGCCACCGCGCGGCGCTGGGCGCCGACGTCGGGATCGACGACGGCCAGGTGCACCCCGACCGGGAGGTACGGCATCGCCTCGCCGAGCACGATCGCGCCGGCGCGGACGTCGTGCCGGGCGATGCCATGGGTAAGGTCGATCACGCGCGCCTCCGGGCAGTTCGTCGCGATCACGGCGTGGCAGATCCCGACGAAGTCGTCGCGCAGGCCGTAATCTGACAGGAAGGTGATGACGGGAGCGGATCGGGCGGTGGCCATCGCCAGCGTATTGTGCGCCACCCGGACCTCCGAGCCCGGCACCCGCGAGTCCGCGACCGGCCGGGCCCGGCGCCGCCGCGTGGCGACGACACCGAGCCGTCCGGCTGCTGCCTACCGCTGAGACATGTCGATCGTCACGCCGGAGCCGAAGTTGTTGGCGCTCTGGTCGACCTGCGGCACGTTCTGGGTCCAGATCCCGTAGTACTCGTCGCCCAGGTTGTTGCCGGTGATGACCGTCCCGGTCAGCGGTGTGACCGCGCTGAAGACGATGATTCCGACGCTCTGGGTGATCCCGGCATCGACGTCGCCCGGCTTGCCGCCGGGATTGCCGGCGAGCCCGTCGTTGAGGAACGTGTTGTCGACGATCCGGTTGTTGGCGAAGTACTGGCCGGGGGAATGGCTGTGCAGGGTGAACCCGCCGAGCCCGTTTCCGTTGGCCGTGTTGTCCTGCACCGTGTTGTCGTAGACCCCGGATCCCGGAGCTCCGGCGGCGATCAGGATGCCGCCGCCCATGCCCTTCAGGCCGTTGTCATTGGCGGTGTTGTAGATGACGATGTTGTCGTAGACGCCGGCCTTCCTCGGCTGTGGCACCGTCCCGGCGGCGGCGTTGACGTTGTGGCCGGCCATCGTGATCCCGCAGTCGCCGGCGTTGTCGAGCACCTTGTTGGACGAGATCAGGTTCCCGTGCGTCGGCCCGAACTCGTCGGTGATGAGGATCCCGCCGAGGTTGTCCTGCACGGTGTTGGCGATGACCTTGGAGTCCGACACCGTCATCAGGTGCAGACCCTCCCCGCAATCACCGGGCACCTGGCCCGCAGCGGCGCATTCTCCGACCGGCTTCTTGGCCGAGACGCCCTTGTCGTTGGTGCGCACGGTGTTTGAGAAGATCGTCACGTGCGACGTCTGCAGCGCGAGGATGCCCTCGTCGGTGGCATTGCGGACCACGAAGCCCTTGACCTTCGCGCCGGCCGCCTTGGCGCCGGTGATCAGGATCCCGTTCGCCTTGCCGGTGGCGTCGATCACCGGGTTTCCGATGCCGGTCAGGTCGATGTCCTTGGCGACCTTGACCGAATCCTTGTACGTCCCTTTGGCGACGTCGACGGTGTCGCCCTTCTTCGCCCTGCCGACGGCGAACGAGATCGTCCTGCAGGGCACCAGCGCCGCGCAGGTCTTGTGATTCTTGCCCTTCGGGCTCACGTACAACGTTGTGGCAAACGCGGGTCCGGCGACCAGCGCACCGGTGGCCAGCGCGGCCAGCGTGAGCACCGGGATCCGTCGTGAGGCCAGCGAGATCTTCAAGTGCGCTCCTTTTGTCGTGGCCGCCAGGCGGCAGCCCTCAATCTTCTCCCGTTCACAACGCCGCGACATCCAATCAGTCGCGGATCGGGGTGACCATAACGGCTAGCGTCGGATTAGGGCCGGCGGGCGTCGGCGATCAGCGCCTGGACCAGCCCATCGATGTCGTGGTGGTCGGCCTCCACGTCGGGCTCGCGGCCGTGCTCGCGCAGCGCATCGCTGGTGACCGGCCCGATGCTGACCAGCCGCATGTGGCCCGACAGGTCGCCGCCGGCGGTCTCGAAGAAGAACTTCACCGTCGAGGACGAGGTGAACGTGACGTAGTCGGCGGCGGCGATCGCGTCACGCTGGGGCTCGGTGATCGGCTCGGCGACGGTCTCGTAGAGGGCGACGACGTCGACCTCGGCGCCGCGCGCCCGCAGCGCGTCGGGCAACACGTCCCGCGCCTGCGCGGCCCGCGCGATCAGCGCCCGCCGCACGGGAACGTCGGCCAACGCGTCGATGAGTCCCTCGGCGACGAACCGCTCGGGAACGATGTCGGCGATCAGCCCGTGCTCTCGCAGCGCGGCGGCGGTTCCGGGTCCGATGGCGGCGATCCGCGTCGCGCCCACCCCGCCGAACGCCCTCGCGTCCCGTCCCGCCTGGTCCAGGCGGTCGAACAGGAACCGGACCCCGTTGGGGCTGGTCAGACAGACGAGGTCGTAGCGCTCGATCTCCGGCGCCGGGCCGGCCAGCGCCACGATCCGGATCGCCGGCGCCTCCACCGCGACGGCGCCGAGCCCACGCAGCCGGCCGGCCAGCGCGCTGGCCTGCGCGCGAGCCCGGGTGACCGCCACGGTGAGGCCGGCCAGCGGCCGCGCCTCGAACCAGGCCAGCCGCGTCCGGAGCGCCGCCACCGGGCCGATCAGCGTGATCGCCGGCGCGCGCACGTTCGCGTCGGCGGCCACCGCGGCGATCGTCGCGACCGTTCCGGTCACCACCCGCTGATCGGGCAGCGTGCCCCGCTCGATCACCGCCGCCGGCTCGCCGGACGGGCGGCCCCCGGCGATCAGCTGCCGCGTGATCGCCGGCAGCTGGCGGACCCCCATGTAGAACACGAGCGTGCCCGGAAACCGCGCCAGCGCGTCCCAGTCCAGCGCGGACCCCGTCCCGCCCTCCCCGAGCTTGATGGGGTCCTCGTGACCGGTCACGAACGCGACCGCGCTGGCGGCATCGCGGTGTGTCACCGGAATGCCGGCGTAGGCGGAGGCGGCCACGCCGGCGGTGATCCCGGGGACGACCTCGAACCCGACCCCGGCGTCGTGCAGCAGTTCGGCCTCCTCGCCGCCGCGCCCGAACACGAACGGGTCACCGCCCTTGAGCCGGACGACCAGCTCGCCGGCGGCGCCGTGCTCGAGCAGCACCGACTGGATCTCGTCCTGGGAGACCGACGCCCCGCCGCCCTCCTTGCCGACGTAGATGAGCTGAGCATCGGGGCGCGCGCCGTCGAGCGCCGTGGCCGGAATGAGCCGGTCATAGACGATCACGTCGGCGGCCGCGATCAGCTCGAGCGCCCGCGCGGTGAGCAAACCCGGGTCGCCGGGGCCGGCGCCGACCAGGTACACCGTCACGCGGTCACCTCCAGCTCGGCCTGGCGCAGCAGCTCGCCGGCGCCGGCGGACAGCATCCGGTCCGCGCAGGCGCGTCCCACCAGGTGCGGCTCGCCGGTGACCTCGTCGTGCAGCCAGGCGGAGCCGTCGGGCAGCCCGACCCACCCGACGATCGTCAGCTGCCCGCCGGGCGATTGCGTGGCGTGCGCCCCCACCGGGGTGTGGCACGAGGCGCCCAGGGCATGCACGAGCTCGCGCTCGGCCGTCACGCACGCCATCGCGACGGGATCGGTGACCGCGGCCAGCCGGGAGGACGCGATCGCGCCGGTGCGCCCCTCGAGCGCCAACGCACCTTGGCCGGCGGCGGGGACAAACTCGTCGAGCAGGCCGCCGGCCTCGGCGGCACGGTCCAGGCGCTGCAATCCCGCCAGCGCCAGCACCAGCGCATCGGCGTCGCCCTGCGCCAGCTTGCGCAGCCGGGTGTCCACGTTGCCGCGCAGCGGCACGATCTCGAGGTCCTCGCGGACCGCGCGCAGCTGAGCGGCTCGCCGCAGGCTGCTGGTGCCGACGCGGGCACCGGGCGCCAGCGCGGCCAGGCCGGCGGCGCCGCAGATCGCGTCACGCGCGTCGGCGCGAGCGGGGATCGCCACCAGCTCGAGACCGTCGGGGAGCTCGGTCGGGACGTCCTTGGCCGAGTGGACGGCGATATCAATCCGACCGTCGAGGAGGTATGCCTCAAGCTCGGACACCCAGCGTGACTTGTCCTCGATTCCGACGCCGCGATCGCCGAGCGTCGTCACTTTGACGATCTCGGCATCCCCGCCGAGACGATCCGCCACCCAGTGCGCCTGCGCGAGCGCGAGCGCGCTCGCCCGGGTTCCCAGCCGCATCAGCCGCGCCGGGGACCGCCGGCGGTGCCATCGGCGGATGGCGCTCCTGTCTCGGCCGTCTCGGCCGCCATCAGCTGCTCGAGCTCCTGCTCCGCAACCGCGGCCGCGGGTCCCAGGGCGGGTGGGTCTCCGATCCCGGTGAGGCCGAACAGATCGCGGACGAGCGCCATCCGCGCGTGGATCCGGTCATCGTGCATCGCCTTCATCTGCACAGTCGGCTGGTGCAGCAGGCGGTTGACGACGGTGCGCGCGATGACATCGATCCGCTCCCGGTCCGCGGCGGAGGCCGACTCCCACTTGCCCTCGTTCTCGCCGACGACCTGGGCGGCGATCTCCGCGCCGTGGGTCCGCAGGGCGGCGAGCGTCGGCAGCACCTCGAGCGAGCCCAGCCAGACCGCGAACCGCTGGATCTCCTCCTCGATGATGCCCTCGGCGCGACGCGCCTCGGCCTGGCGCACCTTCCGGTTGCGGTTAGCCACCGCCTGGAGATCGTCGATGTCGTACAGCGAGATCCCCTCGACGTCGGCGCACGCCGCGTCGATGTCACGGGGAACGGCGAGATCGATGAGCAGCAGCGGCCGGCCGTCGCGGGCGCTCATGACGTCGGCGACCTCGCGGACCTCGAGCAGAAGGTGGGGCGAGGCGGTGGCGGCGACGACGATGTCGGCCTCCAGCACAGCGTCGGGCAGCTCGTCCAGCGCCACGCTCGAGCCGTTGTAGCGGCGCGCCAGGCTGAGCGCACGATCGCGCCGACGGTTGGCCACGAACACTGGGGTGGCTCCGCTGTCAGCGAGCGCCCGCGCGGTCAGTTCGCTCGTCTCGCCGGTGCCGATGATGACGACGCTGCGGCCGCCGAGCGCGCCGAGGCGCTCCTTGGCCAGCGCCACCGCGGCCCCCGGCAGGCTGAGCTGGCCCTCCCCGATCCCCGTCTCGGTGCGGACCCGCTTGCCGGTCTGAAGCGCCGCCCGGAACAGGCGATTGGTGAGCGGCCCGGTCGTGTCGTTGGCCAGGGCGGCGTCATAGGCGCGCTTGACCTGACCCTGGACCTCGGCCTCCCCGACGAGCATCGAGTCCAGGCCCGACACGACCCGGTACAGATGCCGGGCGGCGTCGCAGTTGCGCAGCGAGTAGATCGAGCCGGTCAGCTCGGTGGGCCGGATCCCGGCCTGGCGGGCCAGCATGGTCAACACGCTGGACTCGGCCTCCACCGGGTCCCCGACGACCAGGTACAGCTCGGTGCGGTTGCAGGTGGAGACGGCCACCGTCTCGTGCACGTCGGCGGCGCCGCGGAGATCGCGCATGAACTCCGCCGCCCGCGCCTCGGGGAGCGCCAGCCGCTCGCGGACCTCGACCGGCGCGGTCTTGTGGGAGATCCCGATCGCCAGCAGCTCGCTCACAGGACCGACTCCGTTTCTCGATCGCCGCGGTCGGCTTCGGCGCGCGCCGCGTCCACGTCGCGCCGCAGCTCGTCGAGCTCACGCTCCAGCCGCTGGGCACGGATGGCCATGATCGCGACGTAGGCCAGAACCAGCGCCAGAACGACGATGTAGGCGGCGGCGACGAACTTCCCGGACTTGCCGAGCGGCAGCTCCGGCGCGACGGCGATGAGCAGGTTCATGACGGCGCCGCGCTCCGTCCGATCGGCCGCCCAGCGTCCTCGCCGAGCAGGGTACGCCGCAGCCGGCGCACCTGGGAGCGGGCGTTCTTAGCCGCCATCTCATACTTCCAGAGCGTCGCGTACAGCAGGGCGAAGCCGATCAGCGCGACGAGGAACGTCAACCCCATCGACGCCGGCAGATTGGCGCCGTTGAGGGTGAGCACGCGGGGGTGGACGTAGGCGGTCGCCGCCGAGACGGCCAGGTAGTTCAGCGGTACGAACGCTCCGCCGACGATCGCGAACACACTGGCGTAGCGCGCCTGGCGCTCGGGATCCTCGATCGCGAACCGCAGCGGTTGATAGGTGGCGAACAGCAGCAGCACGATCAGGAACGAGACGAGCGTCGGCTCGTTCCACACCCACCAATGCCCCCACGAGGCCTTGGCCCAGATCGAGCCGGTGATCAGGCCGCCGACGCCGAAGATGAGCCCCATGTGGATGGCGACGTAGGAGCGCATGTCCCACTTGCGATCGCCGGTTCGCAGGTATCCGATTGCCATCGCGCCGCCGAACACGAAGCCGCCCAGGGACACGATCGCCAGCGGCACGTGGACGTAGAAGATCTTCTGGACGAAGCCCTGGGTGGCGTCGAGCGGGGCGTAGAAGAACACCAGCGCCAGCGCCGCGGTGATCGTGATGAGTGTGGCGAGCGCGAGGCCGCGCATGCCTGTTCCGTAGGTGGTGGAAGGCAATGCTTCTAGTCCTCCAGAAGGAAGTCGAACACCGCGTAGGCGAGCAGTGCGAACACCAGATCATAAAGCGCCAGGATCACCAGCCATCGCCCGGGGGGAGCGCCGGCGGGATGGCTGGCCGCCAGCAGCGGCCCGGCGGCGCGCGCGGTGGCGATCAGGGCCGGCACCAGCAGCGGCAGGCCGAGCATCGGGCCGATCAGATCCCGGGCGCGGGTCTGGACCGCGATCGCCGAGACGAGGGTCCCGATCACTGCCAGCCCGAGATCGGCGAGGACGAGCACCAGGATCAGGCCGGGCAGCGGCGGCCCGAGCGACGGGCCCAGCAGGAACAGCCCGAACGCCGGCACCGCGATCACCTCCAGCCCGACGAGGAACAGGAACAGGGCGGCAGCCTTGGCCAGCAACATCGCCGAGCGATCGACGGGCGCCAGCAGGAAGGCGTCGAAGCCGCCCTGCTCGCGCTCGGCCACGAACAGCCGGTTGATGCCGAGCATCGCCGCGAACAGCACCGTCACCGTGAGCACGCCGGCGGCGAGCTGCCCGTCGATCGCGTCCTGGTTGAGGGCGAAATGGAAGATCACCATCGTCACCAGCGCGAACAGCACCATCGCTGGCAGCGTCTCCCACGTCCGCATCTCCAGACGCAGGTCCTTGCGCAACAGCACCAGCGCCGTTCTCATGCGTACAGCTTCGCCAGGGCGGCGGCGGTGAACTGCGCCGGCTCGCCCACGAACGCCGGCCGGCCGTCCTTGAGCGCGAGCACGAGATCGGCCTCGGCCAGCGCCGCCGCGGGGTCATGGCTCGTCAGCACCCGCGTGCAGCCGCTCGCACGTCCGATCAGCGGCTCGACCAGCGCGCTGGCCGCTGGATCGAGGTTGGCCCGCGGCTCGTCGAGCAGTAGGAGCGCCGGGGCGTGCAGCACCGCGCGGGCGACGGCCAGGCGCTGCACCATGCCCCGGGACAGGAGGCGCACCGGATCGCCGGC
>DATCFW010000380.1:0-3953 GCA_036509295.1 Solirubrobacteraceae bacterium
CTTTCCCCCCCTGACGATCACCACCGCGCACCAGCAGGCGATCGCTGAGATCCTCGCCGGAGCGCTCCCCGAACGGCGCCGACGCGAGAACCCACGGGTGATCAAGCGCAAGATGAGCAACTGGCCCGTCAAGCGCCCCGATCACCGCAACTGGCCCCAACCCGCCAAGCCCCCCGAAGACACCATCACCATCTTAGCGGCTTAAGTTTACGGTATTGGGCCTAAAGGACGGCTGAGACGTACCTCATCAACCGCGGGCGCCTGAGAGCTCCCTCATCAGCCAGAGAGGTGAGGTTCATGCGGCAAACGTACCGTTTCGGCCGATGACGTCTCCGAGACGACCCTCGGCGGCGCGCTGGCCGGTTCCGAGCGGGGCGCTGAGCGCCGCCGCGTCCGCCACAACCATCGGGTGTCCCGCACCCGACGCAGATGCGACGCCCGCCGTGCTGCCGCGGCGCGGTCGCGTCCGCGCCGCACTGGTCACTGCCCGTCCGGCGCAGTGGATCAAGAACGGGCTTCTGGTCGCCGCGGCTGGCGCTGCGGGAGCGCTTGGCCATGACGACGTCCCCGGACGCGTAGGCCTCGCTTGCTTCGCGTTCTGCCTGATCTCGGCGGGGATCTACGCGCTCAACGACAGTCATGACGCGGCCGAGGACCGCCGCCATCCGCGCAAGCGCTACCGCCCGGTCGCCGCCGGCGAACTGGAGCCGCGCGAGGCGGTCATGCTGGGCGCGGGGTGGCTCCTGGTGGGGTTGGTCGTCTGCTTCTCGATCCGTCCGTTGCTGGCGGTGATCGGCGCGGCCTATGTCGCGCTGACGCTGAGCTACACGTTCGTATGGCGTCACATCGTGGTGCTCGACATCGTCGCGGTGGCGGGCGGATTTCTGCTGCGCGCGCTGGCGGGCGGCATCGCGGCACCGGTGACGCTGTCCCGGTGGTTCGTACTGGTGGTGGCGTCCACCGCTCTGTTCGTGGCCGCCGGCAAGCGACAGGCCGAGCTGCTGCGAACCTCCGCACAGCACGCCGCGCCCAACCCGGGTGCCCGACGGGTGCTGAGGCGCTACACCCCCGGCGGTCTGCGACTGCTGCTTGCGTGCAGCGGCGGGTGTGCCCTATTCGCCTACAGCGTCTGGGCGTTTGAGCTTCCCGACGTGAACGGCGTACCGTGGCGACTGCTCACGGCGATCCCGTTCACCGCATGCCTGCTGCGCTACGGCGCGATCGTGCGAAACGGCTCCGGCGAAGCACCCGAAGAGGTGCTGCTGTCTGACCGCTGGCTCGCCGGCGGCGCTATTGCGTGGCTGGTGCTGTTCGCCCTAAGCGTCCACGCCGCCGGCTGACACGGTCTTCCTCCGGCGGCTCAGCCGGCCCCGGCGGTCTCGATCAGGTCAGGTCCACGCGGCCCGGCGCAGTTGAGCACGCACCCGCGCCTCCAGCTCACGGGGAGAGAACGGCTTGGCGAGAAAGTCGGTGGCACCCGCGTCTAACGCCGCGATCCGGTCGGCCACGTCAGCGCGGGCGCCGAGAACGATGATCGGCAGTGTGGGCCTGCGTTGATGCACGAGCGTGAGCGTGTCCAACCCATCGTGCGCGGACGCGATTCGATCGAGCACGAGGAGAGTCACGTCGTCACCTGCCGCGCGTCGCGTCCCATCAATCTCATCCGGCACATCCGTCACCTCGACTCCCTCGGCCTGCAGCCGGGATCTCAGACAGTTGACCAGCGCCGGTTCACTCCCGATCACCAGGACGCGGCCACCGACGAGCCCGCCCATCAGGACGGAATCGCGTCAATCGAGCCCCCGCGCGCGAGACATACGCGCAACGGAAATAACGCGAATGCCGACCCCATCGTCTGAACCCGGCTGGCTCCCCACCGACCCGCTCCTGGCACACTAATAAGATCCACCCATCGCGAAGAATCATCGCTGACGGTAAGCCGACTCTAAGCAGCGATTGAGACGGCGCTTATCCGCCATACAGGGACCCATGAACGCCCGGCGCGTAGCCGGGTGCCACCCCGGCATCCAGGAGAGCCCTCGTGACGCACGGTGCTCAACCGGCGGCCGGTTCGACGGCGCCCGACTGAGGCTGGGCCGGCCGGATGCTCTCCAGCCGGTCGACGTCGGCCAGCGCCGGGAACAGCCGCCGCCAGCTGAGCGCGATGAGGATCGTCATCGCGCCGCCGCCGACCACCGCCGGCACCGTGCCGACGAGGTACGCCGCCAGCCCGGACTCGAAATACCCGAGCTGGTTGGACGCGCCGATGAACACCATCTCCACCGCGTTGACCCGGCCGCGCAGCCGGTCGGGCGTGGCCAGCGCGACGGTCGTCGAGCGAATGTTCATGCTGTACAGGTCGACGAAGCCGCTCACCCCGAGCGCCACCAGCGACAGCGGGTAGAGCCGCGACAGCCCAAACACGATCATGCTGGCGCCGTAGGCGAGGACGACCGCGATCAGCAACCGACCCGCGCGGCCGGCGATCGGTCTCCGGGTGATAGCGGCCGCCGCCATCAGCGCGCCGAGCGCCGGAGCGGCCCGCAGGACGCCGAGGCCGGTGGCGCCGACGTGCAGGATCGAGCGCGCGTAGATCGGCAGCAGCGCCACCGCCCCGCCGAACAGCACCGCCATCAGGTCGAGCAGGATCGCCCCGAGCAGGATCTGCGTGCGCCCTACGAACCGCAGCCCTTCCAGGACGCCGTGCACGTCGGTTGCGGGCTGCGCACTGTCGGGCGTCGGGTCCGCGGCGTGATCGGGGCGCATCGCCATCACGCACCCGGCCGCGACCAGGCACGCGCCGGCCGCCAGCAGATACACGAGCGACGGCGAGGTTCCGTACAGCAGGCCGCCCAGCGCCGGACCGAGTACCTGGCCGGTCTGGCTGGCGATCGAGCGCAGCGTCATCGCTGAGCCGAGCAGCTCGGGCGCCACCAGCGTCGGCGGCATCGCCCGCGACGCCGGAGTGCCGATCGCCATCGAGGTCCCGGCGGCCATCGCCAGCGCCAGGTAGGGCGCCACCGACGTGTCGCCCGAGCCGCTGACGAGCGCCAGTCCCACCCCGACGCCCACCCCGAGCAGCAGCGCCCCGGCGAACACGAGCCGGCGCGGAGCGCGATCGGCGAGATGGCCGGCCGGCAGTGCGAGCAGGAACATGGGGATGAACTCGGCCAGCCCGATCCAGCCGAGGTCCAGCGCGCTGCCGTGCTGGGCGTAGACCTCCCAGCCGATCGCTACCTCGAGCATCTGGAGGCTCAGCCACATCGCCAGGAGCGATCCCCACCACAGGCGAAAGTCGCGCACCTCCATCGCTGGGCCCAGCCGTCTCACGGCGGTGAGCCTAGTCTTCGGCCCTCCTGGCCTTCCTGGCCTTCCTGGCCTTCCTGGCCTTCGCCGTCGCCGCTGCCGTTGCCGGCGCCGTTGCCTTCGCCCTGCTGCCGAGGATGTCGCGGAGTCGGTCGGCTTCGGCGGCCGGCGCGCGGCTTGAACAGCGCCTCGACGGTATGGCCGGCAACGCGGAGGTTGCACAGCGGGCGCGGGAGCCCGAACCGCTCACAGAACGCGACGAACTCGTCCTCGAGGGCCGAGCGGGTGAGCGTCGGCGCAGTCCAGGATGGTGCCTGCCGGGCTCGTGGCGCGGATGCCGAGTTGGGTGCGGTGTAGTCGTCCCATGCCGACCCGATGGAAGCTGGCGTTGTCGCTGAGGCCCACCGCGCGGAGCTGCGCCCGGGTCACATTGCCGTGCTGTCGAACCGCCAGCCGGGCGATCTCGGCGTCAACTCCTGAGGGTTGTCCACTTGCTTTGCCCATAGCTAAGGGGCTGTTCATAAATAACATCGTGGTTTGATGCTGTAGTTCCACTCCGGGTGAAACGTCTCCGGGTGAAGGTTCACGGCGGCCAGCTCGGGATCGGTCACACGGATCTTCGCGGGGTACTCGCGGTCGTCGAGACG
>DATCFW010000381.1:0-6234 GCA_036509295.1 Solirubrobacteraceae bacterium
CGGCTGACCCTAGACTGAAGTTCCGATGAGCGTCGCCGATCTGCTGGACGGTAAGCGCGTATGCGTGTGCGGCGGGTCCGGAGGAGTCGGCAAGACGACCACCTCGGCGGCGATCGCGCTCGGCATGGCGGCGCAGGGCGCGAAGGTGGCGGTGGTGACGATCGATCCGGCCAAGCGCCTGGCCAACGCGCTCGGCCTCGAGGAGCTCGCGAACGAGCCGCGCCGCGTGGAGCCCGAGCGCCTCGCCGGAGCCGGCGCCGGCGTTGAGTTCCGCGGCGAGCTGTGGGCGATGATGCTCGATCCCAAGCGCACGTTCGACGAGCTGATCGACCGGGTCGCAGCCGATCCCAAGCGGGCGCAAGAAATCAAGGCCAACCGCGTCTACCGCGAGCTGTCGACCGCCGTCTCGGGCTCGCAGGAGTTCACCGCGGTGGCCAAGCTGTATGAGCTCGACCGCGACGGCGACTTCGATCTGCTCGTCCTCGACACGCCGCCGTCCCGCAACGCGCTGGACTTCCTCGACGCCCCGGGCCGGTTGACGTCATTCCTCGAGGGCCGCGCGCTCAAGGCGTTCATCCGCCCGACCGGGCTCGGCATGCGGGTCCTCGGGCGCGGCGCCGCTCCGCTGCTGAGCGCGCTGCGCCGGGTCACCGGGGTCGATCTCATCACGGACCTGTCGACGTTCTTCGGGCTGCTCGGCGACATGACCGAGGACTTCCACGCCCGCGCCGCTCAGGTGCAGCGGATGCTCACGGCCCCAACGACGGCGTTCCTGCTCGTGACCTCGGCGCAGGCCGGGGCGATCGATGAGGCGATCTGGTTTCGCCGCACGCTCGCCGACGGTGGGCTGCCGTTCGCCGGCGTGATCGTCAATCGCGTCCATCACGACGTCCTCGGCGAAGCCGAGCCCGATGACCTCGTCGCCGCGCTCGCCGACGAGCTGACCCCCGCGCTCGCCCGACGCGTCGCCGGGAACTTCGCCGACTATCACCGCCTGGCCCGTCGCGACGCCCGCAACGTGGCCCGGCTCGGCCACGAGCTCGGCGGAGAGCCCCTCCTGCTCGTCCCCCACCTCGACGACGACGTCCACGACGTCGCGGGCCTGATGCGACTGCACCGGTACCTGTTCGCCTCCGACGCCGAGCATGAGCGCCTGATCGCCGACGTGATCGCCTGAGGGCCCGTCAGCCTGAGGGCCCGTCAGGAAATGCCGAGCCGTAACCCGACGGGTCGCCTCCGCGGCGGATCGCCCGTGCGGCCACTCAGCCCGGAATCAGGCGACCGGCTGCGGCGGCGCCTGGAGGCGGATCGCGTCCGCATCGGCGCCCGCCCAGGTGGCCCAGCTGAGCACGATCGCCTGCCAGCGCTCGCGCGGCACCGGCTCGCCGGATAGGACCATCGCGAGCAGGCCCTGGTGGAGCATCTCCCACACCGCCTGCTCGGCGAGACTCAGCTGCTCGCTCGCGCGCCAGTTCGGATGGCCGGCGGCGGCCAGCGCCATCACGTCCTGAAACGAGATCGGATGGGCCGCCACCTCATGGACGGCGCTCTTGAGCGCCTCCATCTCCGGGCGCGCCTCAGCGCCCCGCCGCGCCTGCGCGATGACCGCGTCGGTGACATCGGTCGAGCGCTTGGACGCCGACGCCCAGCCGCGCCCGAGGCCGAGATCGTCGGCGCCAAGCTCGGGGCCCTCGAGGATCTTCAGCCGGCTGCGTTCGGGCGCCCAGCGCCGGTCGTCGTGCTCGATCATCGTGCCGCCGATCCACGGCCGGACGAACCGGGTGTCGAGCTCCTCGCGGCCGAGGTTGAAGATCCGCGCGACATGGGGAAACTGGCGCAGCTCGAGGTGGTACGCGGTCGTCACCCCTCGGCGGCCCGGAAGCGCTCCTGCGCGTCGACGATCTCGGCGAGAGCGACCGCCCGCCCGGACCATCCGGTCGGCTCGGAGTGGCGTCCCACGTCGAGGTCCTTGTACACGGTGAAAAAATGGAAGATCTCGTCGCGCAGGTGCTGAGGCAGATCCTCGACGTCGTCGTGCACGTTCCAGCGCGGGTCGTTGACCGGCACGCACACGACCTTGTCATCGATGCCGTTCTCGTCGCGCATGCAGAACAGCCCGATCGGGCGAACGGGGATGAGGCAGCCGGGAAAGGTCGGCTCCGACACGCAGACGAGCACGTCGAGCTCGTCGCCGTCGAGGCCGAGCGTCTCGGGAATGAACCCGTAGTCGGTCGGATACACCACCGACGCCGAGACGAACCGGTCGAGTTTGATCGCCCCCAGTTCCGGGTCGTACTCGTACTTGTTGCGGCTCCCCATCGGGATCTCGACCATGCAGATGAGAGGCTCCTCAACCATCACCCAACAGCCTATTGCCTGAGCAGCGAGCACACCCTCCGAACAGGACGAGCGGGCCTGCGCCCGCTCGTCGCCGTGATCGCGCTCCCCCTGACTACTTACGAGCCCCAGGACTTACTTGTGTCGCGCCTGGTGGGCAGAACACTCCCGGCCTCACATGGAAACCGAGTCGGGAGCGGTCGCGACAGAGGGTAGACGGTTTCGCCGCTCCGGCGGGCGTCAGGACGACGACGCGCCGGCCGCGGGCACGCCGACGGCTTCGGCCAGCAGCTCGTCGGCGACCGCGACCAGGTCGGGCTCCAGATGCCCGCACAAAGCGTCGCGCAGGATCGCGCGCAGATGCTCGGCCAGCTCGCCGACGACGGCGTCCACCGGGTGGGTCGGATCAGACGCGGCGGCCAGGCCCCCGATGACGGCTCGCTCCAGGGAGATCGCGTGCGCGGCGCGCTCGGCCAGCGCCGCCCGGCCCTCGGGCCGGGCGCAGATCACCGCCAGCCGCTGGGCGAGCCGGCCGCTGGTCGGCCCCTCGGGCTCCAGCAGCGCCCGCAGGGCCAGCAGGTAGTCGGTGAGCGCGTCGAACGGCGCCAGGCGCTCGCATCCCATCTCGAACCGCGCCATCGCCCACGCGAGCTCGGGGCCGGGGGCTCGGCGGGCGACGAGGCGGTAGAAGGCGCGGAGCTCGTCCTCCTGAGCCGCCGGGATGAGCGTCAGCAGCCGCGGGCGACCGCTCACCCCGATCGACACCGAGCGCCAACTGCCGGCCTCGGTCCGCGCCCACCCGACCGGGCCAACGGCATAACCGCCGCGTTCGAACAGCCGCAGCGCACTGAGGACGCGCCGAAACCGCGCTCGGGCGATCGACACCGGCGGCCGGTCCGACAGCTCCTGGTCGATCGCCAGCAACGCCAGCACGTTGGGCTCCTCGCCGTCGCCCCACACCGCCTCCGGGGGCGCCTCGGCGAGCGCATCACCGCGGATCAGCGACAGCCCGTCGCCGAGCACGATCTCGGTGGTCTCGGGGTCCAGCGCGACGCCTAACAGCGGCGCGATCACGGTCGCGGTGCAGTGGCCCTCGTACACCGCCCGCTCCAGCTCGGCGTAGGCGGCCTCAAAATGTGCCGGCTCGAACCCGAAGCCACCGCGGTCGGTGAACATCGCCTCCAGGAACACCGCGAGGCTCTCGTGGCAGCGCGCATGCGTGCTCGCCGGCGCCTTGACCCCGTGCTCGCTGAGGTAGACGTCGATGGCGTCGCACTCGGCGAGCGCGTGCATGGCGGCGGCGTGGCTGGGCAGGGCCGCCAGCACGCCCATCTTGGAGCGGATGAACTCGCCGGTCAGCGGGCGATAGCAGTACAGCGGCACTCGGCCGCCGGCCCGCTCCGCGACGAGCTCGAACGGCATCTCGGCTCCGCCCGAGGACTCGGCCGACAGCCGACCGGCGGCATCGACGGCGAAGGACTCGAGCAGGCGGTGCAGGACGACATTGCGCACATCCGCCGATTCTCCGCGGGGTGCCGCGATCCTGCTGGCAGCACGCGCGCTTGCAGCGCCGCGCGGTGCGTCGTCGGCCCGTGTGCCGAGCCGGCGGGCCCTGCCGTAGCGAAGGCTACGCGGCGGCCGCGGCGGGTTCGCGCACGTCGTCGGGCTCGCCGGCGAACGGGTCGTCGCAGTCGCTTCCGAGCCACTCGCGTCCGTAGGTGCGCATGCTCTCGATGAGCGGCACCAGCGCGCGGCCCTTGGCCGTCAGCACGTACTCGACGCGCGGCGGCACCTCCGGGAACGTCTGGCGTTCGACGATGGCCTCTTCTTCGAGCGCCCGCAGCCGCAACGACAGGGTTCGCGGGCTGATCCCGGCGAGCGAGCGCTCCAGCTCACAGAACCTCGACCGTCCGTCGGCGAGGTCCCGGATGACGAGCAACGTCCACTTCCCGCACACGATCTGCGCGGTCCGGCAGACCGGACAGGTATCTCCGTCGACCATCAGGACCATGATTCTAGCGCAATGCTTCACGAACTGAAGCGAGGAACGGGCGCTGCGACGCGTGGGCCGGACGCCCGATTCAGGTACTCGGCGTCAGGCGAGTGTGCGCGAGGTCGAGGCTCAGGCTACGTCGCGGAGCTTCTGCGCCTCGGCGAGAGACTGCAGCTTCTTCAGCGACTGATTCTCGATCTGGCGGATTCGCTCCCGGGTGACGTTGAACGTCCGGCCGACCTCGTCGAGCGTGCGCGGATGCTCCCCGCCCAGCCCGTAGCGAAGCTCGAGCACGCGACGCTCGCGATAGCTCAGGTTCTCCAGCGCCTCGCGCAGCGCCTCCTTGGTGAGGATCTCGGCGGCGCGCTCGTAAGGCGACTCGGCCCGCTCGTCAGCGATGAACTGACCGAACTCGGACTCCTCCTCGTCGCCGACCGGCTTCTCGAGCGAGACCGGAGCCTGGGCGGAGCGCTTGATCGACTCGACCTCCTCGGGCTCGATGCCGGTGACCTCGGCGATCTCCTCCGCGGTCGGCTCGCGACCGAGCTCGGTGACGAGCTTGCGCTCGGCGCGCCCGATCTTGTTGAGCTTCTCCACGACGTGCACGGGGATTCGGATCGTCCGGGCCTTGTCGGCCAGCGCGCGGGCGATCGCCTGACGGATCCACCACGTGGCGTAGGTGGAGAACTTGAAGCCCTTGCGATAGTCGAACTTCTCCGCGGCGCGGACCAGCCCGAGCGTCCCCTCCTGGATGAGGTCCAGAAACGGGAGGCCCTGGTTGCGGTAGTTCTTGGCGATCGAGACGACGAGGCGGAGGTTGGACTCCACCATCTTCTGCTTGGCGTCGAGGTCACCGCGCTCGATCCGCTTGGCCAGGTCAACCTCCTCCTGGGCGGTGAGCAGACGGACCTTGCCGATGTCCTTGAGGAACAGCTGCAACGAGTCGGTCGTCATGTCCGGCTTGAGATCCAGCGTGGTCTTGGCCTTGCGCCGGGTTCGCTTGTCGGGCGCTCGCTCGACTTCGGTCGCCGCCAGGGCCGGATCTACTTCCTCGACGAGCTCGATCTCGGCACGCTCGAGAAAGCCGTGCAGCTCCTCGACGTCGGCCTCGTCCAGGTCCAGCTCCGAAATGGCCCCGGCGATCTCTGAGTAGGTCAGGACGCCGAGCTGCTGGCCGCGGTTGACGAGGCCCTTGATCTCTTCGAGTTCCTGCAGTTCCGCTACAGACATCTGTTTCCGTTTCCGTCGTTGGCGGCGGCACGTCGACGGTGCCGTCCCTCAGTACAAAACCAGACGGCCGACGCCCCCAAGGGCGTACGGCCGCCACTTAAACATGGGCTGCAACTATATTCACTATCCTTTATGAAGTCAATGAGGGCGGGGTCCCGTGAGACCGGCCCGGATCGACTGTCCAGCGCAGCTCGCCGGCCGTCACGCACCGGCGGTGTCGTCTCGATCTGCAGGTCTATACCTCGAACAGCGCGCCGCGTTTCAAAGTTCCGCCGAATTTTCCGGCGTCGCGCGAGATGTGCGGGGTGCGAGGTCATCTGCACTCTCATCCTAGGTCGGTCATCGGCGACGGCCGCAACGCGGCTTGAGGCGCCCACCGTGCCGGTGCGCGATCATCCGACGCGATGAGCAAGCCGTCAGACCGCGGAGTGATCGGATCGCTCCCCCGAACCCGGCCGCACCGCCGCAGCGACAAGCGCCCGGCGCCACCGGCCCAGGAGCCGGCAGTGAAGGCCCCCAAGCCGGCACCGGCGGCCAAGCAGGCGCCAGCGGCCAAGCCGACACCGGCGGCCAAGCCGACACCGGCGGCCAAGCGGGCGGCGGCGGCAAGGACGCCCGCTGCAGCACCGAAGCCCAAGCTCAAAGCGGCGCCCAAGCCGCGGCCGGCCCGGCCC
>DATCFW010000382.1:0-2258 GCA_036509295.1 Solirubrobacteraceae bacterium
CGGCTTGATCGCACCGCCCGCGCCGCGTGCGCCGTACGCCATCGCCGACGGGATCGTCAGCTTGCGGCGACCGCCGACCTTCATGCCTTGCACGCCGGCGTCCCAGCCGGGGATCACCTGGCCCTTGCCGAGCTTGAACTCGAACGGCACATCGCGATTCCAGGAGGCGTCGAACTCCTCGCCCGTCGAGAACGACACGCCCACGTAGTGAACAGTGACCTTTTTCCCGCTGGTTGCCTCGTCACCGTCGCCGACCGCGATCTCCTCGATGACGAGCTCGAACGGGATGTCGCCGGCGGGCTTGTCGATCTGGGGGCGTTCGAGTGTCAATAGAAACCTCTGCCCCAACTCTATGCGTCCGCGGCGTTAGGGCTCGTTGATTTTCAAGGCCGCGGTTTGATGGTGTAGTTCCATTCGGGGTGGAAGGCGTGTCCTTTGAGCTGGACGGCGGCGAGTTCGGCGTCTGAGACTTTGACTTTGTCGGGGTAGGCGCGTTCGTCGAGTTGGGCGTAGACCTCGAGCCCGGTGCGGGTGGTGGTCGCGGCGATCAGGTTGATGATCACGGCGAGGCTGGTCAGCGGCTTGGCGCGCCAGTTGTGGCTGATGAAGCTGAACAGGCGGTGCTCGATCTTGTTCCACTTCGAGGTGCCGGGCGGAAAGTGCAGGATCTGGATGCGCAGTCCGGTTTGGTCGGCGAGCCGCTGCAGCTCGACCTTCCACAGCCGGGTGCGGTTGCCGTTGGAGCCGCCGCAGTCGGCGGTGATCGTCAGCGTCTTTGCGTTGGGATAGCGCTTGCGTCCTAGTTGCTGCCACCAGCCGGCGATCGAGGCGACGGCGAACTCGGCGGTGTCGTGGTCGATGCCGACGTTCACCCAGCCGGAGTCGTCGGCTAGGTCGTAGATGCCGTAGGGGATCGCCTTGCCGAGTTCTTTGTCCTTGAAGTCGTGCACGCGCACCGGGACGGGGGAACCCTTCGGGCGCCACTCGCGCCCGGCGTTTCTGAAGTCGCCGACCAGCTCCTTCTTCTTGGTGTCGACCGAGATCACCGGCTGAGCTTTGGCGAGCGCTGCCTTCACGGTCTTGTTGATGTGGCGAAACTGCGCGTCACGGTCCGGGTGCTGGCGGCCCTCCGTCGTCTTCGCGTTCGCCTGCAGGCTGTAGCCGAGCCCGCGCAAGAGCTTCGCGACCGAGGTGAAGTGGACCTCGTGGCCGAGTTCGCGCAGGGCATCGGCGAGCTGGCGCACACTCTTGGCAGTCCAGCGCAGCGGCCGCTCGGGATCGCCGCGCGCGTCGTCGTCGACGAGCCGCTCGAGATCCCGAAGCAGCGTCGGGTCGGTCTCGCTCAGCGGCTTGCGGCCACCGCCCGGGCGGCGCACGCGCCCCGGCGCGAGCGTCTCACCCGACTCGAGCTCGCGAAGCCCGAGCCGGATCGTCTCGGCGTGCATCCCGGTCGCGCGCGCAGTCGCCGCAATCCCGCCGCGCCCGTACGAACGCGCCTCGGCCGCCGCCCATAAGCGACGCTGGCGCTCGTTCAGCTCGCCCGCCAATGCCCGAAAGCGCTCGCCGATCGCATGCTCGTCGATCACACTCCCGCGGTTCTACACGACCCACCCCATTCCTGCGGGGTTGTTTAGCTACGAGCCCTTAGGCGGCGGCTGCCTCCTGCAGGGTGACGGTGTGGCCGAGGCGTTCGAGTTGGGCGATCAGGCGGCGTGTGGTGCGTTCGGGGTCGCGGTGGTTGTAGTAGTCGCGGCCGGGGTCGTTGTAGAGCTCACCGGTGGTGAGCATGTGCCAGCAGCTGGTGAGGATCGAGTGTTTGACGGCGCCGATCGCGCGTCCTGGCCGCGGCGTGGGCGCAGCCGTTGGTATTGGGCGGCGAGGTAGGTGTCGCTACTGCGGGTCGCGGCGAGCGCTGCCTCTGTGAGCGCGGTGTCGAGGGCCACTCCTGGCTCAACCTCGTCGAGCGGTTCTTCGGCAAGCTCACCGACAAAGCGCTCCGACGCGGCGTCTTCACCTCCGTGCCCGAGCTGATCACCGCGATCGACAGCTACCTGCAACACACGAACCAAAACCCGCAACCATTCACCTGGACCGCAACCGCCGACCAGATCCTCGAAAAAGTCCGCCGCGGCCGCGTCACCCTCGACGCAATCACCAACAAAACCGAAACGGTGCACTAGACAGCTGATAGATCGCGCCGGGACGCACTGCGTCCAAATCAAGCACAGAACATGCACACGCACTGCTGATGCGCTCCT
>DATCFW010000383.1:0-16583 GCA_036509295.1 Solirubrobacteraceae bacterium
GGCCGCGCAGGTGCTGGGCTGCTTCATGGGCGCCGCGCTCGTGTTCCTGGTCTACAACAACGCGATCAACCACTTTGACCAGGTCGGCCATTGCGGCGCCGTGCTGAAGGGGTGCACGCCGATCGTGAAGGGAACACCCGCCTCGCTGGGCACGTACAGCACGTTCGCGACGTTCCCGGCGCCCTACTTCCAGAGCGTCCTCGGGCCGCTGATCGACCAGATCGTGGGGACGTTCTTCCTGGTGCTGTTCGTGTGGGCGGTCGTCGACGCGTCCAACCTGGGTGTCGGCGCCAATCTGTGGCCGTTCGTCGTCGGCATGGTCGTGATGGCGATCGGGATCTCGTTCGGCGCAAACGCCGGCTATGCGATCAACCCGGCGCGCGACTTCGGCCCGCGCATATTCGCCTGGATCGCGGGGTGGGGCAAGGTGGCATTCCCCGGCGACTACGGCAACATCAACACCTACTTCTGGATCCCGATTATCGGGCCGTTGATCGGCGGGGCCCTCGGGACGTGGGTCTATGACTTCACCATCAAGGACGTCCTCGCGGCCCGCATGACTCCGCAGCCCGAAGAGCACGGCGAGGGCCCCACGGGGCCGGCGGACATCGGCCAACAATAGGCGAGGAACGATTGCCCGGGTGGCGGCGGCATCCCGCGCCGTCGCTCGGGCCGGCGAACACACCCGCGCGTAAGGAGAGGAAATGAAGAAGCTGATCAACTCGCCCGAGGCGGTCGTGGCGGACGCGCTGCGCGGGGTCCAGGAGGCGCACGGCGATCGTCTCCGTGTCACCTTTGACCCGTACTGCGTGATCCGCTCAGACGCGCCGGTCAGCGGCAAGGTGGGACTGATCTCCGGGGGCGGCTCCGGTCACGAGCCGATGCACGGCGGATTCGTCGGGCCGGGCATGCTGGACGCAGCCTGCCCGGGGGAGGTCTTCACCTCGCCGACACCGGACCAGATGCTGGAGGCGACCAAGGCCGTGAACGGCGGCGCCGGAGTGATTCACATCGTCAAGAACTACACCGGCGACGTGATGAACTTCGAGATGGCGGCCGAGATGGGTAAGGGCGACAACATCGAGGTGGAGACGATCCTCACCAACGACGACGTCGCCGTGGAGGACTCGCTGTACACGGCCGGCCGCCGGGGTGTCGGCGTCACCGTGCTGGTGGAGAAGATCTGCGGCGGTGCCGCGCAGGACCGCCGTTCGCTGCACGAGGTGGCCGAGCTCGGCCGCCGGGTCAACGCGCAGGGCCGGTCGATGGGCATGGCGTTGACCCCGTGCATCACGCCGGCGTCCGGCGAGCCGAGCTTTGAGCTCGCCGAGGACGAGGTGGAGATCGGGATCGGGATCCACGGTGAGCCGGGCCGCTTCCGCGAGAAGATCGGGCCGGCCTCGCAGGTCGCCGAGCGGCTGATGACCCCGATCCTGGAGGATCTGCCGTTCGCGTCGGGCGATCGCGTGCTCGCGTTTGTCAACGGGATGGGCGGCACGCCCCTGCTCGAGCTCTACATCGTCTACGCCGAGGTGGCGAAGATCGCCGCCGAGCACGGCCTCACGATCGAGCGCAACCTGATCGGCAACTACATCACCTCCCTGGAGATGCAGGGCTGCTCGATCACGCTGGTCAAGCTCGACGACGAGCTGGTCCGCTACTGGGACGCGCCGGTGAACACGCCGGCGTTGCGCTGGGGCGCGTAGGAGCGGGCGGTGGCCATCGATCGCGACTCCACGCTCGATTGGATGACCCGGTTCGCCGGGGAGATGGCCGAGCACCGCCAGGAGCTCGTCCGCCTCGACACCGCGATCGGGGACGGTGACCACGGGACGAACATGAATCGCGGCATGCAGAAGGCGCTGGAGAAGCTCGCGGCGTCGGAGCCGGCCGACCCCGGGGCGGTGCTCAAGACGGTGGCGATGGCGCTGATCTCCAGCGTCGGCGGCGCCGCCGGTCCCCTGTACGGGACCCTGCTGCTGCAGATGGGCACCGCCTTGGCCGGCCAGGAGCAGGTCGATCTGACCGGCTTCGCCGCCGCGTGGCGCAAGGGCATGGACGGCGTTCAGTCCCGCGGCAAGGCGCAGCCCGGCGACAAGACGATGCTCGACGCGCTCAGACCCGGGACCGAGGCGCTGGAGTCGGCAGCGGATCTGGACAGCGGCCTGAGTGCGGCGGTGCGCGCCGCCGAGCAGGGCATGAATGCGACGACGCCGCTCGTCGCGCGTAAAGGACGGGCCAGCTACCTGGGCGAGCGCAGCAAGGATCACCAGGACCCGGGCGCGACCTCCACCTACTACCTCTTCAAGACCGCGGCCGAAGCGCTGACGGGCGACTAAGGACACACGCACATGGCGAAGTACGCAGCAGCACTGGACCAGGGCACGACGAGCTCACGCGCCATGGTCTTTGACCACTCGGGCCGGGTGGTCTCGGTGGCGCAGAAGGAGCACGAGCAGATCTACCCCAAGCCCGGCTGGGTCGAGCACGACGCCAAGGAGATCTGGGCGCGCTCCCAGGAGGTGCTGGACGAGGCCCTCGCCAGCGCCGGCGCGAGTGCCGATGACATCGCCGGCCTGGGGATCACCAACCAGCGCGAGACGGCGCTGGTGTGGGACCGCACCACCGGCGAGCCGGTCCATAACGCGCTCGTCTGGCAGGACACCCGGACCGACAAGCTCGTCGACGAGCTGTCCGCCGACGGTGGCCAGGACCGATTCCGCGCCCAGGTCGGCCTGCCGCTGGCGACCTACTTCTCCGGACCCAAGGTCCGCTGGATCCTCGACAACGTCGATGGCGCTCGCGAGAAGGCCGAGGCCGGCGATCTGATCTTCGGCAACATGGACACCTGGCTGCTCTGGAACCTCACCGGCGGGACCGACGGCGGTCTGCACATCACCGATGTGACCAACGCCAGCCGGACGATGCTGATGGATCTCAAGACGCTCGCCTGGGATACCGAGATCGCCGCGACGATCGGGGTGCCGATGTCGATGCTCCCGGAGATCCGCGCCTCGAGCGAGGTCTACGGCGAGGTCAAGTCGGGCGGCGCGTTCCAGGGCGTGAAGATCGCCGGCGACCTCGGCGACCAGCAGGCGGCCACGTTCGGCCAGACCTGCTTCGACGTCGGGCAGGCCAAGAACACGTATGGCACCGGCAACTTCATGTTGATCAACACCGGAACCGAGCTCGTGCACTCCAAGTCCGGCCTGCTGACGACGGTCGGCTACAAGATCGGCGACAACGACGCCATCTACTGCCTGGAGGGGTCAATCGCGATCACCGGGGCGCTCGTGCAGTGGCTGCGCGACAACCTCAAGCTGATCAAGGCCGCGCCCGAGGTCGAGGAGCTGGCCAAGTCGGTCGAGGACAACGGCGGTCTGTACATCGTGCCGGCGTTCAGCGGCCTGTTCGCGCCGTACTGGAAGTCCAATGCCCGCGGCGTGTTCGCCGGGCTCACCCGGTACGTCACCGCCGGCCACATCGCGCGGGCGACGCTCGAGGCCACAGCGTTCCAGAGCCGAGAGATCGTCGAAGCGATGGCGACCGACTCCGGCGTCACGCTGGACTCACTCAAGGTCGACGGCGGCATGGTCCACAACGACCTGCTCATGCAGTTCCAGGCCGACCTGCTCGGGGTGCCGGTGATCCGGCCCGAGGTCGCCGAGACCACGGCGCTCGGCGCCGCCTACGCGGCGGGGCTGGCCACCGGTTTCTGGAACAGCCAGGAGGACCTGCGCGAGAACTGGGCCGAGGACAAGCGCTGGGAGCCCAAGATGGACGCCGATACGCGCGACGAGTACTACGCGTACTGGAAGAAGGCGGTCACGCGGACCTTTGACTGGTTCGACTGAGCGCGCCGACATGTCATCGCCGGGGGCGCGGGCGGTCGGGAGGCCGCCCGCGCGGGCTGGCGCCGATGACGAGGGGTAGGCTGCAGCGATGGGCACGCTGAGCACCGACGTGCTGGTGATCGGAGGCGGCGCCACCGGTGCCGGCGTCGCCTGGGATGCGGCGCTGCGCGGCTTGGACGTGGTGCTCGTCGATCGTCAGGATCTCGCCGAAGGCACGAGCGGCCGCTTCCACGGTCTGCTGCACTCCGGCGGTCGCTACGCGGTCAAGGACCCGAACGCCGCGCGGGAGTGCATCGGCGAGAACCGGATCCTGCGTCACGTCGCCGCCGACTGCATCGAGGACACCGGCGGCCTGTTCGTGACGACGTCGTGGGACGATCCCGCCTACGCGGACAGGTTCGCCCAGGGCTGCGCCGACACCGGCGTCGACTGCGAGGAGATCAGCGTCGCCGAAGCGTTGCGCTCCGAGCCGCGCCTGAACCCCTCGATCTCCCGCGCGTTCATGGTGCCCGACGCCAACATCGACGTCTGGAAGACGGTGTGGGCGATGAGCCACGGTGCCCAGCAGCGCGGCGCGCGGATCCTCCCCTACCACGCCGCCGTGAGGATCCACCGCGACGGTGACCAGGTCAGCGGTGCCCGGGTCCGCGATGCCCGCACCGGCGAGGAGTCCGACATTCACGCGCGGATCACGGTGAACGCCGCCGGTGCCTGGGCCGGCCAGGTCGCCGACCTGGCCGGGATCGAGGGCGTCCGTGTGCTCCCCGGCCGCGGGATCATGATCGCGATGAACCACCGGCTGGTGAACACCGTCATCAACCGCTGCCAACTCCCGACCGACGGGGACATCATCGTGCCGATCCGCACCGTGTCGGTGATCGGCACCACCGATCAGCACACCGACGACCCCGACGACCACACGATCGACCAGAACGAGGTCGACCAGATGCTCGACGACGGGGAGAAGCTCGTCCCGGGCTTCCGCGGCGCCCGCGCGCTGCGGGTGTGGACGGGCGTGCGGCCGCTGTTCGAGGACGCCAAGCAGTCCGACACCGACACCCGCGACGTCACCCGCGCCCACGCGCTGCTCGATCACGCGCAGCGCGACGACGTGCGCGGGTTCGTGACGATCACCGGCGGCAAGCTGACGACGTTCCGGCTGATGGCCGAGGAGACGGTCAACGCGGTCTGCCGGCAGCTCGGCGAGACGCGGCCGTGCGTCACTTCCACGACGCCGCTGCCGGGCTCGGAGTCCGGGGAGCACTACCGGCTCGGCGAGCGCCTGGCGCGCAAGGAGGCCAACCTCGTTGACGAGCAGGTGATTTGCGAGTGCGAGCTGGTGCCGCGCTCCAAGCTCGAGGAGGCGATGACCCGCACGTCGAGCACCAACCTCGATGACATCCGCCGCCAGCTGCGCCTCGGGATGGGGCCTTGTCAGGGCGGGTTCTGCATCTACCGCGCCACCGGCATCCTGCACGGTCTCGACGGGCTCACTGCCGCGCAGGCCGACGCGTCGCTGCTGGAGTTCCTGCAGGAGCGGTGGAAGGGGGTGTGGCCGGTGCTGTACGGCGATCAGCTGCGCCAGGCCCGGCTGGACGACTGGATCTTCCAGGGGGTGCTCGACGTGGCGCATTTACCGTCATGAGAAGCGAGCTGCACTTCGACGCGGTGGTGATCGGCGGCGGCACGGCCGGTCTGACGGCGGGCATTCGCCTCGCCCAGGACGGCGCCCGGGTGTGCGTGCTGGCCAAGGGTCACGGCTCGACGCACCTCGCCCCGGCGACGATCGACGTGCTCGGCTACGCGCCGGACCTGGTGACCGAGCCCGCGCGCGCGCTGGAGGAGCTGATCGCGGCCCGGCCCGATCATCCGTACGCGCTCATCGGCTCCGAGGTGATCGCCGACGCGCTCACCTGGTTCGCCACCACGGCGGCGGACGGACCACATCCCGGATACGGCTACACCGGTGGCCTGGAGCGCAACCTGCTGCTGCCGACGGCGCTCGGCGCTCTGCGTCCGTCGGCGCTCGTCCCCGAGACGATGGCGGCGGGCGAACGGAGCCAGCTGCATCGCGTGTGCATCGTCGGCACGCCGTCCCTGCGTGACTTCCACCCGAGCCTGTGCGCGGCGAACCTGGCGGCGGCGGGCATCGAGGCGCGCGCCGTCAGCCTTGACCTCACGCTCGAACGCGCCGACATGAGCGCGCTCGGCCTCGCGCGTTATTTCGATGACCCCAAATGGCGGGCGCGGTTCTGCGCCGAGCTGTCGCTGGCGCTGCGCGCCGAGGAGCACATCGGCCTGCCGGCGATGCTCGGGCTGCGCGATCCGCACGCGGTGCTCACCGACCTCGAGCACCGCCTGGGACGGCGGGTATTCGAGATTCCGACGCTGCCGCCGTCGGTGCCGGGCATGCGGCTGTACGAGATCCTGCGCGCCGCGCTGCGGGCCGCCGGAGGGCGCCTGGTCCTCGGCGCCGAGGTCGTGTCATCCGCTCGCGACGGTGAGCGGCTCACCGCGGTGAGCACCCGAGCGGCCGGACGCGATCTGGTCTATGCGGCGCCGATGTTCGTGCTCGCCTCCGGCGGCTTTGCCTCCGGCGGGATCGAGCTCGATTCCCATTGGATCACGCACGAGCGCGTCCTCGGGCTGCCGCTGCGCGGCCTCCCGGATGCGACCCAGCCGCCCGCCCCGCGGTTCGTGGCCACCTACCTCGACGAGCAGCCGCTGGCGCGAGTCGGCGTCGCCGTCGATGCGCAGCTGCGGGCCGAGTGCGTCGAGAACGTGATCATCGCCGGAGCGACGCTGCCCGGTGCCGCGCCCTGGCGCGAGGGATCGGGTGAGGGGATCGCGCTGGCCAGCGGGTACCGCGCCGCCCAGGTCGTGGCCGGACAGGCAAACGCGAAGCAGGAGGCGACGACGGCGTGAGTGATCTGGCCGAACACGAGCTGTTGCGCGGATCGCTCGATCACTGCGTGAAGTGCACGATCTGCGAGACCGCCTGCCCGGTCTCCAACGTCTCCCCCCTGTTCCCGGGACCAAAGTACGCCGGCCCCCAGTCCGAGCGCTACCGCGTCGCCGACGAGCCGTCGGTTGACCTCTCGGTGGACTACTGCTCAGGGTGCGGGATCTGCTCGCAGGTCTGCCCGCAGGGGGTCAAGATCGCTGAGATCAACGCCCAGGCGCGCCACAAGCTCAAGCGCCAGCAGGGCGTCCCGCTGCGTGACCGGATCATCACTCGGCCGACGTGGCTCGGACGAGCGGGCACCCTCGGGGCGCCGATCGCCAACTTCTCACTGACGTTCAAGCCGGCCCGCATCCTCGCTGAGAAGACGCTCGGCGTCCACCGCGACGCGCCGGCGCCGAAGTTCGCCGGCCGGCGCTTCTCGAAGTGGGCCCAGGGACGGACCGGCGCGAAGACCGGCCGCAAGATCGTCTACTTCCACGGCTGCGGCACCGAGTACTACGAGCCGTGGGAGGGCGAGAAGGTGGTGGAGATCCTCGAGCACAACGGGTTCGAGGTGATCGTCCCCAAGCAGGACTGCTGCGGCCTGCCGCTCCAGTCCAGCGGCTTGTTCGACGATGCCCGCAAGGTGGTGTTGCGCCTGGCCCGCAACCTCGCCGCGCACATCCGCGACGAGGACACGATCATCGTCGGCAACGCCACCAGCTGCACCCTGATGCTCAAGCGCGAGGGCCGGGAGATCCTCGGCCTCCAGGACGACCCCGCGCTCAAGCGGGTGTCCGAGCGGACCTACGACATCTGCGAGCTGCTGCTCGAGCTCCACGACCGCGGGGAGCTCAACACCGCCTTTGCGCCGATCAACGAGACCGTCGCGTATCACGCCCCGTGCCAGCAGCAGGGCCACTGGGTGGGCAAGCCGGCGCTCGACCTCCTCGCCCTCGTGCCGGGGCTCGAGGTCAAGGAGATGAACGCGCGCTGCTGCGGGATCGCCGGCACGTACGGGCTCAAGGCCGAGAAGTACGACATCGCGATGGCCGTCGGGCGGGATCTGTTCGACCAGGTGGCGGCGTCGGGCGCCCCGACCGTCGCCTGTGACTCCGAGACCTGCCGCTGGCAGATCGCCCACGGGACACAGCTCCCCTCGGTGCACCCGATCGACTACCTGCACCGCGCGTACGGGCTGGGGCACTAGTGCCCCGTCACTAGCCGACGAGAGGGCAGCCGCGATGGTCGGGATCGTCGTCGTTTCGCACAGCGCGGCACTGGCCGAGGGCGTCGTCCGCCTCGCCCGCGAGATGGCTGGCGACGAGCTGGCGCTCGAGGCGGCGGGCGGCATCGAGGAGGAGAGCGTGCTCGGGACCGACGCCGAACGGGTGCGCGGGGCGATCGAACGGGCGATGTCCGACGACGGCGTGCTCGTCCTGATGGACCTCGGCAGCGCGCTGATGAGCGCTGAGCTGGCGATCGAGCTGCTCGAGGATCCGCCGGGACCGGTGCGACTGAGCGCGGCGCCGTTGGTGGAGGGGGCGGTGGCGGCGGCGGTGTCCGCGAGCGGCGGCGCGACCTTGGACGAGGTGGCCGCCGAGGCGCGGGGCGCGCTGAAGATGAAGGCGGCGCAGATCTCGGATGACGACGGAGGCACGGCGGCGCCGGAGTCCAGCACCGAGGGTGCGGCCGGCCCCGAGGCGAGGGCCGAGCTGTCGGTGCGCAATGCAATCGGACTCCATGCGCGGCCCGCCGCCCGGTTCGTGCAGATCGCCCGCGGCTTCGACGCCGAGGTGCGGGTGGCCAAGGTCGGTGGCGGCGCTCCCGTCAGCGCCATCAGCCTCACCAATCTGTTGGCCCTCGGCGCGCGCCGCGGCGACGGGCTCGTCCTCACCGCCGCCGGCCCGGAGGCGGCCGAAGCGGTGGCGGCGCTGACGGCGCTGGCCGACGACGGATTCGGCGATGGGCTCAGCGATGGAGCCGTGATGGCGGCGAGCGGCGCGGGCGGCGGGGCGGCGCCGCCCGAGGCCCTCGAGGCGCCGGTCGCGCCCGAACCGGGCGCGATCCTCCGCGGCGTGCCCGCCGTCGCCGGGGTGACGATCGGACCGGCGCACCGCATCCGTGGCTTGCAGGGCCCGCCTCCCGACCGCCCCGCGGACGATGCCGCGGACGAGCAGCGGCGCCTGGACCGGGGCCTGGCCGCGGCCCGTGAGGCGATCGACCGGGACCGCGAGGTCATGGCGAGCCGAGCCGGAGCCGCCGAGGCCGAGATCTTCGACGCCCACCTGGCGCTGCTCGACGACGACGCCCTGCTCGAGCCGGCGCGCGCCGCCATCGACGGCGGCGCCAGCGCCGAGCGGGCGTGGTATGACGCGGCTCAGGAAGTCGCCGCGGTCTATCGCGGCCTGACCGAGCCGCTGCTGGCCGAGCGGGCCACCGACGTGCTCGACGTGGGCCATCGCGTGATCGGCGCCATCACCGGCGAGGGCAGCGACGACGATGCTCCCGGCGGCGTGGTCATCGCCGACGAGCTGACCCCGGCCGAGGCCGCCGGGCTGGACCCCGAGCGGGTGCTCGGCATCGCCACCGCCCGAGGGTCGAGCACCGCCCACGCGGCGATCCTGGCCCGCGCGCTCGGCCTCCCCGCCGTCGTCGGACTCGGCGCCGGCGTGCTCGCCATCACCGACGGCACGCCGGTGATGCTCGACGGCCAGGCCGGAACGCTGGCGGTGAACCCGCCGCCGGACATGGTGCGCGCGGCGCAGGCGCGGCGAGCGGGCGACGCGCGCCGGCGCGCCGCGGCGATCGACGCCGCCCACGATCCCGCGGTGACCACCGACGGCGTGCGCATCGAGGTGCTCGCCAACCTCGGAGCCGCCGGAGAGGCGGCCCGCGCGGTGGCGCTCGGCGCCGAGGGGGTCGGGCTGCTGCGGACCGAGTTCCTGTTCCTGGGCCGGCCCACGCTGCCCGACGAGGACGAGCAGACCGCGACGCTGCGGGAGATCGCGGTGACCTTGGCCGGCCGGCCGCTGGTCGTCCGGACGCTGGACGCCGGCGCCGACAAGCCACTGCCGTCGTTGCCGATGCCCCGCGAGGACAACCCATTTCTCGGCGTGCGCGGGATCCGGCTGGCGCTGGCCCACCGCGAGGTCCTGGCGACGCAGTTCCGCGCGATCCTCCGAGTCGCCGCCGAGCACCCGGTCAAGGTGATGCTGCCGATGGTGGCGACGCTCGATGAGATCCTCGCCGCCCGCGCGGTGCTCGAGCAGGCCCGTGCCGCGACCGGCATCGACGCCGCCATGGAGCTGGGGATCATGGTCGAGGTGCCGGCGGCGGCGCTCACCGCCGAGCGCCTGGCGACCCACGTGGACTTCTTCTCGCTCGGGACCAACGATCTCACGCAGTACACGATGGCCGCCGAGCGCGGCGACCCGCGGCTGGCGTCCCTGCTGGCGGGGCCGCAGCCCGCGGTGCTGCGCCTCGTCTCAGAGACGGTGCGGGCGGCACGGCAGCACGGCCGCTGGGTCGGCGTGTGCGGCGAGCTGGCCGGCGACCCGGCGGCGGCGGTATTGCTGGCCGGCCTCGGGGTCACCGAGCTGAGCATGGCCACCGGCCTGGTCCCCGAGGTCAAGGCGGCACTGCGCCGGGTCGCGTTCGCCGATGCGCATGCGGCGGCGCTGGCGGCGATCGAGACCGACAGCGCCGGCGCTGCCCGAGCGCTCGCGCTGCCGTTGCTCGGAGGGGCCGTGGCTGAGTAAGTGGCGGGCCCGGCGCTGCAGGTAGTCTCCGGACGGTGGAGGCGGGCACCCTGACCGCGTTGCGCTCATCTCGCGTGCTCGCGGTGGGCACCGGCGTGCGAATCGTGGTCTCGCCCGTGATCATGGCGCTGCTGCTGCACCACACCTATACGACGGCGGCGATCCTGTTCCTGATCGCGGCCGCCACCGATTGGCTCGACGGGCGGCTCGCCCGCCGCTGGAACGTGACCACCACGCTCGGCTCGTTCCTGGACACGACGGCTGACAAGCTGCTGGTCACGACCGCGCTGGTCGGGCTCGTCGCCGTGGACCGCGCGTCGCCGTGGGTGGCGCTGATCATCATCGCCCGCGAGTTCACGATCCTCGGCTTGCGCGCCGCGGTGGCCGCCGGCGGCCTGCGCTTCGAGACCTCGATGCTCGGCAAATGGAAGGCGACGGTGCAGTTCGTCGCCGTCGCGCTGGCGATGCTCCGCCCCGATGTGTCGATCGCCGGCGCCTATCTCGATCAGTGGGCGATGGTGGTGGCCACGGTCGTGACGGCGTGGTCGGGCGCCGACTACCTCGCGCGCTCGTCGTCCGCGCTGCGCTCCTAGTGGTCGGCCCCGTGAGTACGGTCGTACCGAGAGTGCTCACTGGGGGTGCCGGGCCAGGGCGCAGGACCGAAGGTGTGGCTTTGCCACATCGAGTGTCCGAGGACGCCGCCCGGCGCCGCCAGGGAGTGCTCGAATGCGAGCGTACCTGCGGGGGCGGCCACTAGTGGCCCAGGTCTTTGTCACCGGCGGCACCGGGGTGATCGGCCGCGCGCTCGTCGGCCGCCTGATGGAGCGCGGCGACGAGGTGGTCGCGCTGGCGCGCTCGGACGCCTCCGCCCAGGCGCTGGCCGACCGCGGCGCCCGGGTGATCCGCGGTGAGGCCTGGGACGAGGATGCGCTCGCCGCCGGCATGAGCGGCTGCGCGGTCGCCTTCAACCTCGCGGGCGTCAACTCGCTGTGCGTCGCCGACCCGGTCCCGATGCAGCGCGCCAACATCGACGGCGCCGTCGCGGCGGTCCGGGCGGCGTCCCGCGCCGGCCTGCCGCGGCTCGTCCACACATCCTCGGCGGCGACGATCGGCGAGGCGAACGGCGTTCTGGCCACGGAGTCCACGCCCCATCGCGGCTCGTACCTGTCGACGTACGAGCGGACCAAGACCGAGGGCGAACGGGCCGCCATGGTGGCGGCGGCCGCGCTGCGACAGGACGTCGTCTACGTCAACCCCTCCTCGGTCCAGGGCCCCGGCCGCGCCGGGGGCACCGGCCGGTTCCTGCTCGCGTTCCTCGACGGGCGGCTCAAGGTGTTCGTCAACACCCACGTCAGCCTGGTCGACATCGCCGACTGCATCGAGGGCCATCTGCTCGCCGCGGAGCGCGGCGTCGCCGGCGAGCGCTATCTGCTCAGCGGGATCCGGCTGACGATCACCGAAGCACTGGCGCTCGCGGCGGACGTAGCCGGCGTGCAGCGGCGCCCCCGGCTCGTCCCGCGCAGCGTGGCCACCGTCGCCGGCACCGGAGTCGAGCTCGCGTTCCGGGTGCGCGGCCGCCAGCCTCCCGTCTGCCGGGAGATGGTCCGGACGCTGCTGCACGGCCACCGCTACGACGGATCACGCGCCGAGCGCGAGCTCGGGCTCACCTACACCCCCGCCCGGGAGACGCTGCGGCGGACCGTCGAATGGGCCCGCGCCGAGGGCCTACTCCGCAACGTCTGAGGCGGCGACGACGCGGTTGCGCCCGCGGCGCTTGGCCTCGTACAGCGCGCGATCGGCCCGGGCCAGGATCTCGGACGGCGTCAGCCCCTGACGCGGCGTGCTGAACACCAGCCCGGCGCTGATCGTCGGCGGAGCATCCGGGGCGGTCGTGTACCAGTCGTGAGCGGCGACGCGGCGGCGCAGATCCTCCAGCGCCGTCTGCGCCCCGCGCCAGGTGACCGCCGGCAGCACGAGCAGGAACTCCTCGCCGCCCAACCGCGCGGCGAACCCGGTCGGCGACAGGTCCCGCGCGAATGCGGAGAACATCTCGCCGAGCAGCGTGAGCACCGCGTCACCGGCTTCGTGGGAGTGCAGGTCGTTGATGCGCTTGAAGTGATCGACGTCGATCATGGCGATGGCGACATCGGCGCTGCCCACCAGGCCCGGAAGCTGCCCCTCGACGTGGCGCCGGTTGTACAGGCCGGTGAGCGCGTCGCAGGTGGCCAGCGACTCGAAGTAGCGCCGCTGGTCGCGCTCGACCTTGGTGCCGTGGATCGTCTGCAGCACCGAAGCTCGGCGCTCTGACTCCACCCGCTCGGCCTGCCGCTGCTCGGCGACGTAGCGCAACAGGCGCCGGTAGGCGCGGCGATGGTCGCCCCGCTCGGCGTCGAGTGTCGCCAGCTCGCGCAACGCGTCCACGGCGACCTCCGGCGTGTCGCCGGCGAGCGCGATCGCGCGCGCCCGCTCGAGCAGGGCGATCGCCTCGGCGCCGCGCCGCTGACGCCGGCGCACCGCGGCCAGGTGGGCGAGGACGGCCGCGAAGTCGTCGGGCTCGACCTGGTCGGCATACGTCAGGGCGCGCTCGAACAGCTCCTCGGCGTAGTCGACGTTGCCATCGGCGAGGTGAACCCATCCGACCGTGTCGATGATCGGCAGCGAGGCGTGAACTCGCCCGCTGGCGATCAGACCCTCCATCGCGGCGACGAGCTCCGCCGCGCGCCGATGACCGCCGTCGCTCTGCTCCGCCGTCCACGCGTAGTTGTTGAGCACCGCCAGCAGCAGGGTCGGCGACCCGAACTCCCGCGCCCGGCGCAGCGCCTCCTCGAACAGCCCGAAGTCGACCGCGCCCGCCCGGTCATAGCTGGTGAACAGCGCCAGCACCATGTAGTGCTCGACGTGCCACTGAGCGGGGCAGTCCTCGTCGAGCAGCTCGACGCCATCACCGGCCGCCAACTGACTCTCGGAGCGAAGCCCGAGGCGGTAGTACGTTGCCGCCAGCAGACATCCCGCCCGGGCCTCGATCCGGATCTCGCCCCGATCGCGGGCCGCCTGAGCGATCGATCGCTGGAGCTCCAGCGCGTCGTGCAGCTTGCCGCCGCGGCTCATCGCGTCCGAGCGCAGCAGCTCAGCCCGCAGCGCGCCGAAGTCGAGGCCGAGTCGCCGGGCGCGTGCCACCAGGGCCGCCGCCGCGTCGGCGATCCCGTCCAGGCGCACGTACGTCTGAATCTCCAGCCGATCGAGCTCGGCGGCAATTGCGGCGTGACCGTCGGGCTCGGCGCCCGGCACCGCCTCGTCGCGCTGGCAAATGGTGTTCGCGGGCCTCATCTCGCCTCCGTGTCGGCTCCGGACAAGGCAACCATCACGTTCTCGCCGCGAGAGCAGACCAATGTGCGACCCGGACCGGAGGAGATATCGTCGGCGGTGGGTGATGCACCCGCTCACTCGCTGAACCCCACCAGATAAGGAGCACACGATGCCAGCCAAGGGCACTGCGGAGTGGAAGGGCGAACTGAAGACCGGGAGCGGCACGTTCACCGCCGGCGACGGGATCAGCGGCGACTATTCCTTCAAGTCCCGCTTCGAGGACGGCCCGGGGGCCAATCCCGAGCAGCTGATCGCCGCCGCCCACGCGGCCTGCTTCTCGATGGCGCTGTCGGCGGCGCTCGGGGATGCCGGCACGCCGGCCGATTCGGTCAAGACCGATGCGACGGTGACGCTGCGGTTCGTCGACGACGCGCCGACGATCACCAAGATCGAGCTCACCACGGTCGGTCACGTCCCCGGCATCGACGCCGCCGCCTTCGAGGCAGCGGCGCAGGGCGCCAAGGCCGGGTGCCCGGTGAGCCGCGCGCTGGCCGGCGTCGGCGAGATCACGCTCGCGGCGACCTTGGCGTCGTAGCGCGCCCACCGGCGTCTCACGTGGGATCGGCTTGCGGGCGCGCGACCTCCGCGCCGAGCAGGGCGAGCAGCACCCCTGCGCTGACGACGAACAGCAGCGGGTACTCACGAAAGCCGCGGTAGCGGAACACGACGTGTTGCACTCCGGCTTTGAGGGTCGTCGCGACCAATGCGGGTGCGACCATCTCGGTGGGCTGTGACCGTTCGTTGACGGTCACGGTCCAGCGTGCGGTTGGCGGTGAGGGTGCCGATGATCGTGCCGGTGTGCAGGACGCCGCTGGTGCCGGGCAGTGTCCATAGCGAGTAGGGGCCGGCTCGGAGCTGGAGCCGGGCGGGGACGGGAGGTTTGGAGTTGGTGGGCAGGATGAGGTGGTGGATCACGAATAGCTGGTAGCAGGACGACGAGCTCGATCGCCGCCCGCTCGACTGCGGGCAGCCGCGCGCACCGCTGCATCAGCGCGGCGCCCTCGCGCTCGGCGTCGATCCGCTCGGCGAGTTCCTCGATCTCGTCCTCATCAAGCGACCGGTGGCCGCCGAGACGCGCCGCCGCGTCTCGACCGCCCGCCGACTGCTCGCAGTGACGGGCGAACACGCGGGTAGCGATGCCGAACAGCCACGCCCGGTCTGATCCCCGGCGAGGGTCGAACCTGGCGAAGCCATCCACGGCCCGGACGAACGTCTCGGAGGTGAGATCGGCGACCGTCTGCGGATCGCGGCACCGACGCGCAAAGTAGCCCATGAGGACGTCGACGTTGCGCAGGTACACCTGCTCGAATTCCTCAAGCGGCGAGCTCGGCGGCCGCCCGCGCCAGCGCGTCCTCAGCGCGACCGGTCGCTCCCGCATCGTGCTCACCAGTGGTTTTGTGTCAATGCTCATATCCCCTAGTTGCGATCTTCGCCTCCGGCTGTGACATCGCCCGCCCGCGACGATGCGCCGCCCGCCCCCCAACCTTGGCGGCGGATCCCGCCGCGTGCGTACGAGGCGGAGCCTAGTCGCGCCTCGCTCTCAGCCTGGATCGGGCTTGGGACCGTCGAGCCGAGCCCCAGGTACGGAGACCAGCGGTCCGCCCCCCGCCATCCCGCCCGAGCCCAGACCGCCAACCGCGCCACCGCGGACGCCCGCGCCCCGCGCGCGCCGGCGGCCGTCACCGGATCAACCGGCGCCCGTGTTACCCGTGTTACCGGTATTGCCCGAGCCCGTGTTCCCCGGGAGACCGGCGGGGCAAGCAGAGACGTGAAAGGGGGCCGAGACCGTAACCACGTGCACGGTGCTGAGCTCGTGTTACCCCGGCCCGTGTTACCCGAGCCCGTGGTACCAACCGCCTTGAACACCGTGTGCTACCCCGCCTTCGGCATGAGCACCACAGCGCGCCCTCCCGGCAGAGTTATCGCGGTCGAGTGGGAGTCCAGATAACTCAGCTGCAGCGACGACAGCCTCGACACACAGTATTCCCCGTTCGACTGGCCGTCACTGACGGCCACCCGCTCGTGGATCCCCATGGCGGCGAGCGTGCGGTTCGCGCCGGCGATCCCCGACCTGCGGTTGATCTTCACCGACACCGCCGGCGGCCGGCCAGCCTGAGCGCCGCGTCGCGGCCACCGGCCAGCCGAGCGCAACGGCGGGCGTACACGTGCGCGGCGATCCCGAACAGCCACGCACGCGCCGTCCCGCGACGCGGATCAAAGCCACCGAACGAGCCGGCCGCCTCAAGCACCGTCTCCGACGTCAGATCCGCAACGTCCTGCGGCTCCGAGCAACGGCGGGCGAAGTACGCCGTCACCGCACCGACGTTGGCGCGATACGCCCGCTCGAACTCCACCAGCGCTCGACCGCCCGGCTGTTTCCGCACGATCGTGTCCTTCGCGTTGGCGGCCTCGGTGCTCACATCCCTACTTGGCGAGATCGCTGAGATCTGTCACATCACGCAATCCGCAAGGCATCAACGATGCCACCAGCGAGCCTGAGCCTGGATCCTCGGGCTTAGGGCTCGTTCATAAATAAGTCAGCAGGTTTGGTGGTCGCGGCGGCGAATTTTGGGGTGTGGTTGACGAGGTAGGGATCGGTGTGAAGTTCCGTGCGTTGGCGGGTGAGTTGAACGAGCGTCAGCGGCGGTTGTGGGCGGC
>DATCFW010000384.1:0-8297 GCA_036509295.1 Solirubrobacteraceae bacterium
AGTCGGCTCAGCGGATCGGCGAGTGCATAGGCGTCCGGCCGCTGCGCGGGCGTCGCGCCGACGAACTGACGCGCCGCGTCCTGACCGATCCGCTCGCGCGCGGCGGCGCGCAGATCGCACACGCCGGCGAGCGAGACGACGGCGCCGACCAGCGGCTCGTCGGCCACACACAGCCCCAGCTGCCCGCCGGCCGAATGCCCGACGATCACGACCGCGGACGTGTCGAGCGGCGCACCGAGCTGCGGGACGGCCCGGATGGCGGCGCGGACGTCGTCGATCGTCTCGGGAACCCCGCCATCGCTCCCGGTACGGCGGTATTCGACATTCCAGGTGGCCCACCCGCGAGCGGCCAGATCAGCGCCGAGCGCGGCCATCAGAGCCTGGGTGAAGCGCGTGCGCCAGAATCCGCCGTGCAGCAGCACGGCGACCCGATGGGGGCCGGCGCCGGCCGGCAGCAGCAGGTCAGCGGTCTGCTCGGGGTGATCGCCGTAGGCGTGGGTCATCGGCGCCCAGCCGGTGGCTGCCGCCCACCCGGTCAGCTCCCTGAACAACGCCGGCACATCCCGCGACGCCACCACACGCACCCTACCGTTCGGCCGGCGAACCCGACCGCGGCGCCGAGTCTCAACACTGTCTCCTCACCCCGTGACGCAGCCTGTACGCTCGGTCACGGAGGCAGGGTCATGGACGCCAATCCAGTTCAACCAGCCGGGGGCCCGCGGATCGGTGACCATCCGCTCGACGAGCTGCGGCTGCCCGCGGCGGCCATCCTGGAGGGTCTCCCGGATGCCGTGGTCGCCGCCGGGCGGGACGGGCGCATCGTCTTCGTGAACGCGCTCGCCGAGGAGCTGTTTGGATATCCGCGCGCCGAGCTCGTCGGACGGCCGGTGCAGACGCTGTGGGCCGAGCGGTACCGCGAGCGGTACACGCGCAACATGAGCCTGTACTTCGCCACCGAGGATCCGCTGCGGTTCTCCACCGAGGTGTGGGGGGCTCGCCGGGACGGCTCCGAGTTCGTGGGCGAGATGAGTTGGGGGATCGTCGAGACGACGGCCGGTCCGCTGCTCCTGGCCATCGGCCGTGACATCTCCGATCGCCGGGCGGCCGAGGCGCGGCTGCGCGCGGTTTCGGCGATGGGCGAGCGAGCGCTCGAGGGGGCGGACGCGGCGGAGCTCGCCGCCGAGGCGATCGAGCTGATGCGCTCGACGCTGCCGATCGTCGGCGCCGAGATCCGGCTCGCCGGCGGCGCCACGCTGGCCTCGGTCGGCCCGGTCACCGACGCGGGCCTGCGACTGCCGATCGGCACCGGGGACGAGCTGGTGGTCGTCCCCGAGGGCGAACTCGCCGACGAGGAGATCAACCTCGTGCGGGCCGTCGCCAACACCCTGGCGACCGCCCTGGCCCGCCTGCGCGACGAAGAGCAGACGCGACACGAGGCGGTCCACGATCCGCTCACGGGGCTGGCCAACCGGACGCTGCTGCGCGACCGCCTGGAGCATGCGCTTCAGCGCTCCGCGCGCGGCGGGGCGGCGACCGGCGTGCTGTTCGTCGATCTGGACAACTTCAAGCAGGTCAACGACCGCCATGGCCACGCCATGGGCGACGCCGTACTGGTGGCGCTCGCGACTCGCCTGCGCGCGGCGGTGCGTCCCGGCGACACCCTGGCGCGCTTCGGCGGCGACGAGTTCGTGGCGGTGTGCGAGGAGCTCGACGCCGCGGCGGCGAGCGAGATCGGCCGCCGGATGATGGCCGCGATCGAGGCGCCGCTGAACGCCGGCGGCGTCGGCCACCGCCTGTCCGCCAGCATCGGGATCTCCCTCGGCCACCGTAACCCCGACGCGCTCCTACGCGAGGCCGACGCCGCCGTCTACCGCGCCAAGGCCAACGGCCGCGGGCGGATCGAGTTGTTCACCCCGACGCCGGGGTGACCGGTCCGGACGGACCGGTGCTCGACGGAGCCTGGACCGTCAGGCCGGTGCGGGGAGCCTGGTCGACGTCGAGGAAGTCCATCACGTCGTTGGCGTTGGCATCCCGTGCGGTGAGCGCCGGCAGGTTCCACTTGGCTTCGATCGTCGCCAGCACGGAGGTGTGATCGTGCTCGATGCTCGTCACGACGCCGGCCTGCGAGTACGGGGAGACGACAATGGCCGGCACCCGCGGGCCATACAGGTCATAGCCGCCGGGCGGATCGCCGGCCTGCAGCGTCGGTGGGATAGCGTCCGGCGGGATGGCGGCCGGCGGGGGCACGTGGTCGTAGTAGCCGCCGTGCTCGTCGTAGGTGTAGATGAGCAACGTGCGCGCCCACGTCTTGGAGTCCAGGACGGCCTGCACCACCTTGGCCGCCCACGCCTCCCCCCAGTACATGTCCTGCGGGTCCTCCTCGGTCTCGGCGGGGGCGGAGTCCGCGAAGTCGGCGCCGAGGACGTTGAGGGCATCCTTGACCACCGACGGCAGCGATTGCAGCGGCCGGCCGATCGAGGACAACACGCCGACGCGAGGGTCGATGAAACTGACCGCCGGCAACGTCCCGGCCTGGCAGTCGTGGAAGAACTTCGCGATCGGGGCGTGGTGATCGGGGTGCTTGAGCACGATCGACGGGATGACCGAGGTCATCGGCAGGTCGCTGAAGTAGTCACACCAGTTGATGTTGTAATCCGACAGGCGATCGAAGATGGTGCCGTGGGGCGGTGGCGGGTCGAGGAGGGTGCCGGCGGCGGTGACGGTTCCGCCGTACGCGGTACCGGCCATCAGGAAGCGCCGGTTCGGGTACGTGGGACCGGGGACCGAGCAGAACCAGCGGTCGGCGATCGTGAACTGCGCGGCCAGCGAGTACGCGAACGGCAGCACCTCGGGCGTGTAGTACCCCATCGGCTCGCGGGCACCGACCGATGTGACGAAGCCGTTCATCGCACCGCCGTTGATCTGCTGATGAGCGTCCTTCCAGCTCTGTGACACATGGGGGGCCTGGGCGGTGTTGGCCAGCGGGAACGCGGTCACCTCCGCGCCGGTCTGCGCCGTGCCCGGGTTCGTGTTCGTCGCCTGGCCGGCGCCGTTGAAACTCAGCCCGTCCACGTCAGGTCGGGTGCGACGCAGCGCGCCGAGCAGGTTGTCGAACGAGTGGTTCTCCATCATCACCACGATGATGTGATCGAACGGCATCGCCGGGTTGGGCGAGCCGGCCGGGCGGTCGGGAAACGGCAGGCTGCCGGGGCCCCTCGCCGGGGCCCCGTCCCCGTCCGGTCCCCCCGGACTGCTGGCGCTCGGGGCCATGAGCGCAGTCTACGTCTGACCGATCCGGCAGTGGGAAAAGTGTCGGGAGCCGTGCGGCAAGATGACAGGTCATCCTCGTGCAGACCGGCAGCGCGCCGCTGGCCGGTCCGGTGCTCGGCGCGTGGCTCGAGGTCGCCCGTCGGGCTCTCCCACGCGCTGCGCAGCGGATTGCGGGCGCTGGCCCGGGAGCGCGTCCTGCTCGCCACCTCGTTCTCGGCCAGCGTCGCCGCCTTCGGCTGGGGCCTGATGCTGATCGGCTTCCCGCTCTACGCCGTCATCGGACTGACCGGCTTTCTCGAGGGGGCCGGCGTATTCGGGCGCGATCGCCCTGCGCCAGCGCCACTCGCCACCCGAGGCCAGGCGCAGGTGCTCACCACTGTGAGCGGGTTCTCCGGGCTGGCGATCGCCGCCGGGGGCGGCGGTGGGCCGCGCGGTCCACGACCCGCTGGCGCTGATCGTCGTCTTCACCGTCGTCAACCTAATCGCGGCGGGCGCGGCGCTCACGCGGGGCGCAAGCGGCCCGCCAGCCCGCATGCGAGCGCGATGACGACGTCTTGACCGCGGAGCAGCGCCCGCCGCGTCAGCCGAGCGCCGCCTGCAGCGATGGGGCCAGATCGCCGCGGCCGGTCACCGACACCCGCTCCAATCCCAGCCAGCCGGCGACCAGCCGCAGCTCGATGGCGAGCTCCGCCGCGATGTGGGCCACGTCGGCATCGGCCTCAGCCTCGGCGAACGCGCCCTGAACGAGCAGCGCGCCGCCCTGCCGGTCGGACTTCAGATCGACGCGGGCGACGAGCGTGTCGCCGAGCAGGAACGGCAGCACGTAATACCCGTGGACCCGCTGGGCGGCGGGCGTGTAGATCTCGATGCGATAGCGGAAGCCGAACAGCCGCTCGGTGCGCTGGCGAAACCAGATCATGGAGTCAAACGGGGACAGCAGCGCCCGGGCGTGCACGGTCCGCGGCCGGCGGGCCGCCGGCCACAGGTAGGCTGGCGCCCCCCAGCCGTCGACGTCGACCGCAACCAGCTCACCCGCCGCCGCCAGCTCCGCCACTCGCGCCTTGGAGTCTGACCGCGACAGCCGGAAGTAGTCCCCCAGGTCGGGCTCGGTGGCGACGCCGAGCGCCCCGGCGGCGATCCGCATGAGTTGGCGCTGCGCGTCGGCGGGGTCCGGCGTCGGCCGGGCGAGGATCTCGGCCGGCAGCACCCGCTCGATCATGTCGTAGAGCCGCTCGAAGTTGACTCGCCGGGCGGCGCCGACCTGCCCGGTGTAGAACAGGTGCTCGAGCGCGACTTTGCCCTCGTGCCAGTTCCACATGTGGCCGGGCCGGGGCGGCGCCCGGACCGCTCCGGTGTCCCGTGCCCGGATCGGGCCCTGCTCGACGACGAGCGCGAGCGTCTGGGCCACCAGCTCGGGCTGCTCGCGCGCGATCCGGGAGATGGCCCCCCAGGCCTCGCGGTTGACGTCCGCCATCCGCCACCGGAACAGCGGATGGCTCTCGATCGGGATCAGCGATGCCTCATGGGCCCAGTACTCGACCAGCCGGCGGCTGATCCGTCCCGGGCCGTGGCCGGCGATGCGATCCAGGCGCGAGCGGTCATACGGACCGAGGCGCGAGAACACCGGCATGTAGTGGGCGCGGCTGAAGACGTTGACGGAGTCGAGCTGGAGCACCCCGAGGTGGCCGATCAGCGCCGCGATCTGGTTGACGCTGGGCGGGCGCGCCGGGCGCGGGCGGCCGAATCCCTGGGCGGCCATCGCGATTCGCCGGGCGGCGCCGGCGGTCAGGTGACGTGGAGGGGCGGGTTCGGGCATGGCGAACGCGACCGTGTCGACGTCAGTCATCGTCGAGCAGTGACGGTACCAGCGGCACTCGACCCCAGGGCTCGAACATGAAGTCGATGTTGTCCGGCAGATGGGTCGCCAGCGAGTCGGCGATCACCTGCAGGAACCGCGCTCGCCGCGCGGCGGTCTCCGGGCCCGTTGTGGCGGTCATCGGTCCGCCCCCGATCGGCTCGAGCCGGAGGACGGCGCAGCGTCGTATCCGAGCGCCGGCGCCGCGGTGGCAACGACGGCGACGGCGAGCGCCCAGCCGGCGAGCGCCAGGACCGAGGCGGTCTCTCCCACGTACTGGAACAGGAGGCCGATCGCGAGCGGCCCGACCCAGGCGATCGAGCTTGAGACGAGCATCGAGCTGGCCTGGACGCGGCCCCGCAGCCGGTCCGGTGTCAGCGCCAGGCGGCCGCCGGCGATCACCGCGGTGCTGAGCGTCATCGGCAGCAGCATGACCCCGACGAGCACGCCGATCGCCCACGCCGAGTGGACCACCAGCAGCAGCGGCATGAAGACGGCATCAGACCACGGCTCGGCGAGCACCGCCCAGCGGGCGCTCAGCCGGCGGCGCAGCGGACCGGCGATGACCGCTCCCAGCACTCCGCCGGCCCCCACGATCGCAAACATGGCGCCGATGGCGGCGGCCGACGCGCCATGGCGATGGGCGATGAGCAGGCCGAGCAGCCGCAGCGCGGCGATCGACACGTTGAGGGCGGCGTACAGAACCGCGCCGGCGCGCAGGAACGGCTGTCCCAGCAGCCACCGAGCGCCTTCGATGACCTCGTGGACGACGCCGGCCAGGCTCATCGCGCGACTCTCGCGGGCGGCCGCCGGACGGCGGCGAGGGATGCGCAGCGCCAGCAACGCCACGAACACGGCGAGAAACGACGCCGAGTCGGCGACGAACGGCAGCCCGCGGCTGACGGCGAACAGAACCCCGCCGAGCGGGGGGCCGGCGGTGACGGCGACGGCGCTGCGCGCCTCGTTGAGCGTGACGGCCTCCGGGTATGCCGGGGCGGGGACGATCTCCCCGACGAGGCCCCGCTCCGCGACGGCGGCCACGGAGAACAGCGTCGCGTTGGCCAGCGCGACCACGACCAGCTGGGCCAACGTGGGGCGCCCGAACGCGAAGGCGATCGGCACGCTCGCGATGGCCACCAGGCGCAGCAGCGCGCTCGCCATCATCAGCCGCCGGCGATCCAGGCGGTCGGCCAGCACCCCCGCCGGCAGTGCCGCCACGGGATAGGCGATCGACCCGGCCACCCCGATCAGCCCGGCATCGGCCGCCGACCCGGTGAGGTACAGCACCAGCAACGGCATGGCCGTGGCGGTGACCTGCGAGCCGGTGTCAGACAGCACCTCTCCGACCCACAGCAGGGCGAAGTTGCGATCACGCGTCAGTCGCGCCGGCTGCTCCTCGACGACCTCGACGCGCGCACCCAAGCGAGCCGAGGTCCACGCCCGGCGGTTCGGCGCTCGGCATCTCGGACATGCCGCGACTCTACATCGACCCGCCTGGGGTTCCCTGGACGCGTGTCGGGACCGGCTCGCCTTCGATTCAAGATCGTGCCCGGGGCGCCCGACACCCAGGGCATGGGTCCGATCCGCTCACGCCTGCCGGTCACCGGCCTGCTGGCCGCGATCGCGGTGCTTCCGACGGTGCTGTTGATCGTCACCGGGGATCACATGGTGATGCTGCCCCCGGCGTTCCATCTGGTCGTGGTCGGCGTCGCCGGCCTGCTCGCCGGCGCGGCCGCCATGGCGATGTCGCTCATCGCCGCTCGGCGCAACGACGGGCGCGCCGTGTGGCTCGGCATGGCCTTCTCGGTCATCGCCACGCTGCTCGTCATCCACGCACTCGCTACCCCCGGAGCGATCCTCCCTGCCAACGGGGTCGTCCAGCTCGCCGGCGGACTCAACCTGCCGATCGGCGGGGCGATCCTCGCCGCGGCCGGCCTGCCGCTGCTGCGCCGGCCGCGCCGGGTGAAGCTGCTGCTGGCGATCCAGCTCTCGGTGATCGCCGCTCTGAGCGTCGCCGGCGCGCTGGCGCTCGTGTTCTGGCGGCTCATCCCGACCGTTCCGAACCCGTCGACGACGGCGGCGAACATCCTGTTCGTCGCCGGCGGACTCGGGCTCGGCCTCCTCGCCTGGCGGGCCGGCCGCACGTACCTGCTGACCCAACGCCTCCCCGATCTGCTCGTGGCCGTCGGCGTCGTGTGGCTGCTCGGCGCACAGTACGGGCTGCTGCATTTCACGATGATGGACGCCGCGTGGTGGGCCGCCCACGGTCTCGAGGTGTCCGGCATCGGCCTGATCGGCATTCCGACGGCACTCGACCTGCGGCATGGGGTGGCGTCGCGGCCGCTCATCGGCGATCTGCGCGCCGCCGACCTCGTCGAGCACGAGGAGGCGTTCCTGGGCGGCCGGGTCCGGGCGCTGCTCATCCGGCTGGCCGACAAGGATCCGTCGACTGAGGGGCACACCCGCCGCGTCGCGACCCTCGCCGTCGCCATCGGCGAGCACCTGGGCCTGCCAGAGGGCCGTCTCCGGCAGCTCGCGCTGGGTGGCCTGCTGCACGACATGGGCAAGCTGTCGGTTCCGAACGAGATCCTCAACAAGCCCGGCCGGCTCACTGACGAGGAGTTCGCCGAGATCCGCCGCCACCCCGCGGCGGGGCGCGAGCTGCTCGCCGAGCTGGGCGGCTTCTCGCCGCTCGTGCTCGACCTGGTGGAGAGCCACCACGAACGGCTCGACGCCGCCGGCTACCCGAACCGCGTTCCCGCCGGCCAGCTCGATCTGACCGTCCGCATCCTCACCGTCGCCGACGTCTACGACGCGCTCACCGCCGACCGGGTGTACCGCGAGGCCTGGCCGGTCCAGCGCGCGCTGGCGCTGCTCGACGACGACACCGGAACCGCGTTTGACGCCGAATGCGTCGCGGCGCTGCGCTCGCTGGTGGCGCCCCGGCAGGCGCAGCCCAGCGTGGCCCCGAAGTCACCGGCGCTCGTACCGGCGCTCGCACCGGCGGGCCGACCGGTGCCCGCGCCGGTGCCCGCGTAGCGATCCGCGACTCCCAGGGCCGACGGCCGCCGTCAGTCAGCGGCGCGTGACCGCCAGGATCCGCTGGGCTCGCCCCGCCCGCTCGCGCGCTGCGACGAACGGCGCCGCATCTACCAGCCCAACGCCACCCCGC
>DATCFW010000385.1:0-2727 GCA_036509295.1 Solirubrobacteraceae bacterium
TCGGTCGTAGCCTGCTCTACCCCGCCGATGACGACGTCGTCCAGGCGGTCGACACCGCCGCCGCTCTCGTACACGGGGGCTAACCGGAGGTACCGCGATTACACATGGCCGAAGAAACCGTCACGACAAACACTGCCGCCGCCGGCACCGCTGCGCCGCCAACCGGACTGCCTGTCGTTCCCCACTGGATCGACGGCGCCGAGTACCCGTCGGCCAGCGGGCGCGACGCTCCGGTCTACGACCCGGCGCTCGGCGCCGAGACCAAGCGCGTCGCGCTTGCCAATCGAACCGAGGTGGACGCGGCCGTCGCGAGTGCCAAGGCCGCGTTCCCCGCGTGGCGCGAGCTGTCGCTGGCGCGCCGCCAGGCGATCCTGTTCAAGTTCCGCGAGCTGCTTGAGGCGCGTAAGGGCGAGCTGGCAGAGATCATCACCTCCGAGCACGGCAAGGTGCTCTCCGACGCGCTCGGGGAGATCACTCGCGGCCAGGAGGTGGTCGAGTTCGCGACCGGCCTCGCGCACCACCTCAAGGGCGAGTTTGCAGAGCAGGTGTCAACCGGTATCGACGTCTACTCGACCCGGCAGCCGCTGGGTGTCGTCGCGATCATCAGCCCGTTCAACTTCCCGGCGATGGTCCCGGCGTGGTTCTTCCCGATCGCCATCGCCGCCGGCAACACGGTCATCCTCAAGCCCTCCGAGAAGGACCCCTCGGCGGCGATCTGGCTCGCGCGGCTGTGGAAGGAAGCCGGTCTGCCCGATGGCGTGTTCAACGTCCTCAACGGAGACAAGGAGGCCGTTGACGGACTGCTGGAGCACCCGGACGTCGAGGCCATCAGCTTCGTCGGCTCAACCCCGATCGCCCGGTATGTCTATGAAACCGGCACCCGCAACGGCAAGCGCGTGCAGGCCCTCGGCGGGGCGAAGAACCACATGCTTGTGCTCCCGGACGCGGACCTCGAGCTCGCCGCCGACAGCGCCATCAACGCCGGGTTCGGCTCCGCCGGTGAGCGCTGCATGGCGATCTCGGTCGTGGTCGCCGTCGAACCGGTCGCGGACGAGCTGATCGCCAAGATCGCCGATCGCATGAAGTCGTTGCGGACCGGGGACGGCCGCCGCGGCTGCGACATGGGCCCTCTGGTCACCCGCGAGCACCGCGACAAGGTCGCCGCCTACATCGAGCTCGCCAGCCAAGACGGAGCGACCGTGGTTGTCGACGGCCGCGATGTCCAGCCCGATGGCAACGCCCGAGGGTTCTGGCTTGGGCCGACGCTGATCGACAACGTCCCGACCGGCTCGCGCGTCTACACCGAGGAGATTTTCGGGCCGGTCCTGTCCGTCGTCCGCGTGCCCTCCTACGAGGCGGGCGTCGCGTTGATCAACGCCGTAGCCTTTGGCAACGGCACGGCGATCTTCACCAATGACGGCGGCGCCGCGCGGCGCTTCCAGACGGAGATCCAGGTCGGGATGATCGGCATCAACGTGCCGATTCCGGTGCCGGTGGCGACGTTCAGCTTCGGTGGCTGGAAGGACTCGATGTTCGGCGACACCAAGGCGCACGGTGCCGAGGGCGTCAGGTTCTACACGCAGCTGAAGGCGATCACCAGCCGCTGGCTCGACCCCTCGCACGGCGGAATCAACCTCGGCTTCCCTGAGAACGACTAGAGGCTTGATGTGGGTTGGCGCGGGGTGCAGGATCCGGGGTGGACATAACAAAGAGGGCCTCCAGCATTGTCAACTCGTGATTGGAGCACGAGATGGACGCTTCGCTGGAGACCCTCGTTGTTGCAGGCTACGTGTTCGCGACGTCGCTTTCGATCCCTCGGCCGGGCCCTGCGGGCTTGGTCAGCGATCATGAGCTGATCGCGTTGGCGGTCGCGCAGGCGATCACCGGGGTGTGTTCGGATCGACAGTTCCTTGGCCAGATCGGGCGGCTGTTGCCGGGATGGTTCCCCGTCCTGCCCGGGCAGTCGCAGTACAACCGGCGCCTGCGGCGTCTGATCCCGCAGATCACCGAGGTCCAGATGATGATCGCGCAGCTGATCGCTCAGGACCCGGTCCGCCTCGTCGACGGGACGCTGATCGGCTGCGCCAACTACCCGGGCTGCCAGCATCGCAGCGAGTTCGCCGGGTACGCGAGCTTCGGCTACTGCCCATCCAAAAGCCAATACATCTGGGGCATGCGCCTGGTCGTCGTTTGCGACATCGACGGCGTCCCCGTCGGCTATGACCTCGTCGGTCCCAAGACCGGTGAGGAACGCGACAGCGCTCTGCACCTTGCCGGCGGCCACCCGGGCAGCGTGCTGTTCGCCGACAAGGGGCTCTGGGGCAAAGAGCTCGATGCCTCGATGAACCTCATCGGCGTCACACTCATCACCCCCGAGCGCCACCAGCTCGGCAAACGCCCACCAAGCGAGATCGCCAAAGCCCGCATCCGGCTCGTGATCGAATCGCTGTTCTCCAACCTCAAACGCCAGATGCGCCTCGAGCAGCACCTCGCCAAGACCATCGCCGGTCTCATCCAGCGAATCGCTCAGCGACTGCTCGCGCTCACCATCGGCATGTTCCTCAACGCACTCCTCGGCCGGCCACCACGAGCACTCGCCGCCTACGACGGACGCTGAACCCACATCAAGCCTCTAGGTGTGATTTGATGCGCGGCGCCGTCGCGCAAGACTCCGCTCGAGAGCGGCTTCGCGCCCGCCAGGACGGCGTTCTCGAGCTCCCGTGTCCA
>DATCFW010000386.1:0-6661 GCA_036509295.1 Solirubrobacteraceae bacterium
CCGAACACGTACTGAACGCCCTCGGCCTCTAAGCACTCGACGAACACATCTGACGCCTTGCGCTCGCTCACACCGCCACCCTATCTCACGTCTTTGCTGCGAACCCTCAACGGCAGGCACCGTCGCCCGTGGACGCTGCGCATGTTTCGCGCGGTCCTCACGGCGGCGGTTCTCGTGCTCGGCGTGACCGCCGCCGCGCGGGCGACGACGACGTTCTCCATCCGTGGCGGCGGCCAGGGGCATGGGATCGGCATGAGCCAGTACGGCGCCGACGGGTACGCCCTGCACGGCGCCTCATACCAGGCAATCCTGGCCCACTACTACCAGGGCACGAGCCTCGGCTCCACGAGCCCCGCGCGCACCGTCAGGGTGCTGCTGGCGACCGGGGCGGCGTCGTTCACCGGCGCCACCACGGCGACCGGCGCCGGGTCTCAGGGCGCCAGCCTGAACGCCGCCACGACCTACAGCGTGACTCCGGCGGCCGGCGGCAAGGTCGCGCTCGCCACCCAGACCGGCGCGCCGGTGGGCAGCTTCGCCGCGCCCCTGACGGTCTCCGGGCCGGCCCCGCTCGCGGTTCCCCGCCTGGGCACCTATCGCGGCTCGCTGGAGTTCTACCCTGCCGGCGGTGGCGTCCAGACCGTCAACGCCGTCGGGCTCGATGACTACGTCCGCGGCGTGGTGGCGGCCGAGATGCCGTCCAGCTGGGCCACCGCTGCGCTCGAGGCGCAGACGGTCGCCGCTCGCACGTACGCGATCACCGCGACCGTCGGCGCCGCCGATTACGACGTCTATGACGACACCCGCTCGCAGATGTACGGCGGTGTCAAGGCCGAGACGGCGTCCACCGCCGCCGCCGTCGCGGCTACCAGCGGTCAGATCGTGACCTACGCCGGGCAGCCCGCCGTCACCTACTTCTTCTCCAGCTCGGGCGGCTACACGGAGAGCATCCAGAACGCGTGGGCCGGCTCGGCGCCGGAGCCGTGGCTGCGCGGCGTCCCCGACCCGTACGACGGAGCGGCCCAGGATCCGTACCACCATTGGGGCTTTCAGATGAGCCTGGCCGCCGCCGCCGCCAAGCTGCGCGGGCTGGTCAAGGGCCGGCTGGTCGGCATCCAGGTCAAGCGGCACGGCGTCTCACCGCGGATCGTGACGGCACTGGTGATCGGGACTCGCGGCGCCACCACCGTGAGCGGGGCCGAGCTGCAGGGGATCTTCCGCCTCGATTCGACGTACGCGTCATTCACGACGATCTCCACCCAGGACCCGCAGGGCCGCCTGAGCGGCACCGTCTTCCCCGTGCCGGCATCGCGCTCGGTGACGGTGCAAAGCGACGCGGGCGCGGGATGGCATGCCAGCGGGCCGGTGCCGGTGTCGGCGACCGGCGCGTTCAGCACTGCAGAGCCGTCGGGCCGCTACCGGATCGCCGATGGACCCGTCGACGGACCCGTCGTCACCATCCCCTGAGGACGCGTACGAGCCGGAGGTGGCCGAGCCGGTGAGCGGCTGAGCCGGGCGGGCGCCGCCCGCCGGATAGTGTGCCGGGCGTGCCCGGCCCGCTGCTCGCGATCGACGGACCGTTCGTCCTGTACCGCTCGTTTTTCGCGCTGCCGGACTCCATCACCGACGGCGATGGGCACCCGGTGAACGCGCTGCTCGGCGCGGTCAACCTCATCCTGCGGATCGCCGCCGACCGCCGACCGCGGGCGATCGTCGTGTGCTTCGGTGCCGAGGCGGCCACCTACCGGACCGACCTGTACCCGCCGTATCACGCCCAGCGCCCGCCGGTGCCCGACGCGCTCGCCTGGCAGTTCGAGCGCGCACCCGAGCTGCTCGCCGCGTTCGGCTGGCCGAGCCTGGACGCCCCCGACCTCGAGGCCGACGACCTGCTCGGCTCGCTGGCCGGCGCCGAGGTCGATGCTGGGCGCAGCGCGCTGATCATGACCGGGGACCGCGACATGTACCAGTGCGCCGGAGAGCGGGTCAGCGTCGTCTATCTCAAACAGGGCGCCAGCGGCTTCGAGGAGGTCGACCCGCCCGAGGTGCGCCGCCGCTACGGGATCGGCCCCGAGCTCGTGCCGGACTTCATCGCCCTGCGCGGCGACCCGTCCGACGGTCTGCCCGGCGCTCCCGGGATCGGCGCCAAGACTGCCACCGCACTGCTCGAGCGCCACGGCTCGCTGGACGCGGTGATCGCCGCCGCCGACCGGGAGCGCCCGCGGATCGCGGCGGCGCTGCGCGACAACGCCGATGCCCTGCGCGCGTTCAAGGAGATCGCGACGCTGCGTCCGACCAAGGTGGACCTGCCGGCGGACCGCGAGACCGACCTCGCCGGTGGTGCGGCCGCCGCCCGCCGGTACGGCATGAACCGGCTCGCCCAGCGCCTCGAGGACGCGTCGTCGCTCGCCGACCTCTGAGCCCCAGTCCCGCCGACGTGGAGGCCCGGTCTCTCCGACCTCTGAGCCCCAGTCCCGCCGACGTGGAGGCCCGGTCTCTCCGACGTGGAGGACCAGTCTCTCCGACGTGGAGGAGAAATCGAGTACTGGAGACTCGATTCTTAATCCACGTCGTCGGCTACGGCGTGAACTTCACCGTGATGACGTCCCCGTCGGCGACGACGTAGTCGCGCCCCTCCAGCCGCAGGGTCGCACGCTCGCGCGCGCCGCCGTAGCCGCCGGCGTCGACGAGCGCATCCCAGGAGACCACCTCGGCCCGGACGAAGCCCTTCTGGATGTCGGAGTGGATCTGGCCGGCGGCGTGCCACACCGACAGGCCGCGGCGCAGGTGCCAGGACTGCGCCGGCTTGTCCTCCCCGGCGGTGAAGAACGCGACGAGCTCCAGCAGCGCGAACGCGCTCCCGACGACCCGCGCCAGTCCCGACTCGGCCAGGCCGAGGTCCTCGCGCATGGCGGCCGCGTCCTCGTCGGGCAGCTCCCCGAGTTCGGCCTCGAGCCGGGCGGACACGGCCACCGCCTGGGCGCCGACGGCGGCGGCGTGGGCGGCGATCGCCGGCGGCACCTCGCCCGTGCCCTCCTCGACGTTGGCCACGAACAGCACCGGCTTGGCGGTGAGGGGGGAAAGCAGGGACATCGCGTCGGCCGCGTCGTTGGGCGGTGGGACGGTGCGCGCCGGGCGTCCGGACTGGAGCGCCTCGATCACCCGGCCCAGCCAGGCAGCCTCGGCGATGGCGTGGCGATCACCGCTCTTGGCCGTCTTGGCGACCCGCTCCAGCCGCCGCTCGGCCTGCTCGAGATCGGCGAACACCAACTCGGTCTCGATCGTGTCGATGTCGGCCATCGGGTCGACCCGGCCCTCGGGATGCACCACGCTCTCGTCCTCGTGCGCGCGGACGACATGGACGATCGCGTCGGTCTCCCGGATGTTGGCCAGGAACTGATTGCCCAGGCCCTCTCCGCGATGGGCGCCGGCGACGAGGCCGGCGATGTCGTGGAAGGCGATCGTGTCCCAGACGATCTTCGAGGCGCGGACGGTGTCCGAGACGGCGTTCAGCCGCTCGTCCTGCACCGGGACGATCGCCACGTTGGGCTCGATCGTGGTGAACGGGTAGTTCGCCGCCTCGGCGGCGACGCCGGTCAGCGCGGTGAACAGCGAAGACTTGCCGGCGTTCGGCATTCCCACGATTCCGACCTTCATCGGCATCCGCCGGCGCTCCTCTCCGACCCCAGGCGCGAGCCCAACGCGACCGCCACGACGGTGCCGAGCACGATCCCGGCGAGCACGTCGCTGGGGTAGTGAACGCCGAGGTACGGCCGGCTGACCGCGAACGCGCCGGCGGCGGCGTAGACGGCGACCGCCGGCACCAGACCGCGGTACGTCCATGCGGCGGCGAACGACGTGGTGGCGTGGGCGCTCGGGAACGACAGGCGCGAGACGACCGGCGACAGCGGCGGCAGTCCGTCAAGCGACGGGCGCGGCCGGCGCGCGGCCAGCTTGACCGCGTAGTTGGCGACGTAGGCGCATCCGACGACGCCGGCCCCCCGCAGCCAGCGCTCGCGCCGCTCGCCATCCGCCGCGGCGCCAATCACGCCGAGCGCCAGCCAGCAGGCGGCGTGCTCGCCCAGGCGCGAGTACGCGGCGACCGCGCGTTCGCGGCGCGGTCCGTGGCCACGGGTGCGGGCGATCATCAGCAGTCGTCGGTCAAGCGCGGCGGGCGATGGCACGGCCCGGACTCTACGTTGCCGCTCGGTGACCGCGTCCGCTCGCTGCCGGCCCGCGGCTTGTCGCGGTCGGGGTAACCGCCGCGTCTGAGACCGGCTCGCTACGCGCGCGCCGCCGCGGTCAGGCGTGCGGGCGAGTCGTCGTCACACTCGGCGAAGAAACCGCCGACGACATCGAGCAGGTGCTCGATCCCGTCCGCCGCGAACAGGATCGGCTGGTACTTGGTGATGTCGTATTCGAGCACGCCCATCTCGGCGATCTGCAGCGGCCGGATCTCGGCGCCGCGGAACTCGTCGATCTCCCCGTAGGACGAGAGCAGGCCGGCGCCGTACGCCCGCAGCTCACCGGCCTCGCGGACGACGCCGAACTCGATCGAGAACCAGAAGACCTTGGCGAAGAATTCACGCCCGGCACTGGTCTGCAGCCGCCGGGCGGCGCGGCCGGCCAGCCAGTTGAGCTCGGCCAGCTTCGGACTGGCGAGCAGCCCGCCGTGGCCGATGACCTCGTGGATGAGGTCGGGCTCGGGCGTGTACAGCGGGCGCGCGTGATGGCGGATGTACTGGGTGGAATGAAAGACACCGTCGGCCAGCGAGCCGTAGAACTGCTCGAACGCCACGAGACCGGCGGCCGGGTGGTACTCGAACCCGGTCAGTGGTCGCAGCCGGTCACCGACCTCGTCGAGCTGGGGAATCCGGTCCACCGGCAGCGCGAGTGCCGCCATCGCCTCGCGGTACTCGGCACACGCCAAGCGCTCGTGCTTGACGGCGAGCTCCCGGCAGACCGTGCGCCACACATCCTCTTCCTCCTCGGTGTAATCGACGTGCGGGATCGGCTGGGGCGGCCGGGTCGACTCCCATTCCAGCGCCCGAGCCGCGATCAGGTTGCGTCGGGCCCGGTAGTCCGGGTCGCCGAAGCCGGGGTGGTCCTCGTCGAGGTGAACGGTGACCGCGCCGTCGGCGGCGGTCGTGATCGGTGAGTACAGCTGGCCTTCCTCAAACACCGGCGGGCACCCCCTGCGGCTGCCGGTCGTCGTCCGCCGCCCAGGAGAGCGCGTACCGGCCGTCGTCGAGCCTCTCGCACAGCGGCGTCAGCTTCAGCGGACGGAACGTGTCGCACATCACCGCCAGCTCCTCGGTGAAGCGCTGCCCGATCGATTTCTCGGCCAGCCCCGGCTGCGGCCCGTGCGGCAGCCCGGATGGATGCAGCGTGACCGAGCCGACGTCGACACCGCGCCGGGAGCCGAAGTTCCCGGAGACGTAGTAGATCATCTCCTCGGATTGCAGATTGGAGTGGTTGTAGGGGACCGGGATCGCCGGGTGGGTCGGGTCCGATTCCCAGTCGAGCATCCGCGGGCAGAACGAGCAGATGACGAAGTTCGGGCCCTGGAAGGTCTGATGCACCGGCGGCGGCATGTGGACGCGGCCCGTGATCGGCTCGAAGTCGTCGATGTTGAACGTGTATGGGTACACGAACCCGTCCCAGCCGACGACGTCGAGCGGGTGGTAATCGAGCCCGTAGCGCTGGTGGCCGCCGCGGACGCGGACGACGAGCTCATGCTCGCCGGGATCGCGGTGGGTGACCAGATCGGCCGGGGGGTGGAAGTCACGGTGCGAGTACGGTGCGTGCTCGAGCAGTTGGCCGTAGCGGTTGCGGTACCGGTTGGGTGTCTCGATCTCCCCCGGCGTGTGGAAGGTCAGCCACAGCTGCTCGCCCTCGGGCCGGAACCGGTAGGTCGTCCCGCGCGGGATGACGACGTAGTCGTGCTCCCGGTAGGCGAGCGTCCCGAAGCTCGTCTCCAACTCGCCCGCCCCGCGATGGACGAACACCACTTCGTCACCTTCACCATTTCGATAGAAATAGTTCTGGGGCTCGGTCGGGCGGCAGACGGCGATCTCGACGTCGTCGTTGTACATCAGCAGCTGGCGGCCGAGGATCGGATCGCCCCCCTCGCCGACCGCGCGGGTGTCGAACAGCCGGTGGGCGTGGGCGGGCGGAACCCACTCCTCGCGTGTCAGCGCCGTGAACGAGCCGAGCTCGGTCACCCGGCACGGGGTCTGGAGGTGGTACAGGATGGACTCGTTGCCGCTGAAGCCCTCGAACCCCATCACCTCCTCGGTGAGCAGCAGTCCGTCGTCTTCGCGAAACGCAACGTGCCGCTTGGCGGGGATCTTGCCTCTGTGCTCGTAGCGCATCAGAGGGCCTACAGGTTCCCGCGCTTGTCCTGCTCGCGCTCCAGGGCTTGGAACAGGGCCTTGAAGTTCCCCTCGCCGAAGCCGCGGGCGCCGTGGCGCTCGATCAGCTCGAAGAACACCGTCGGGCGATCGCCGACGGCGTGGGTGAAGATCTGCAGCAGGTAGCCCTCCTCATCGCGATCGACGAGGATGCCGAGGCGCTGGAGGTCGGCCACATCCTGGGACATCTCGCCGATCCGCTCCGGGACGTCGGCGTAGTAGGACTCGGGGATCGGCGGGAACCGCACCCCGCG
>DATCFW010000387.1:0-12296 GCA_036509295.1 Solirubrobacteraceae bacterium
GGCGTCCGCGCCGGCCAAGGCTGCGGCGTCCGCGCCGGCCAAGGCTGCGGTGTCGTCGGCTCCCGCCAAGGCCGCGTCGTCCGCGCCGGCCAAGGCTGCGTCGTCCCCGTCCGCCAAGGCCACCGCGTCCGCTCCCGCCAAGGCCGAGCCGGCCGCTGCGGCAAAGGCGGCGCCATCGCCGCCGGCCGACGCCGAGCCCCGTGGCGCCGCCCCCGCACCGCCTGGCGCCGAGGCGAGCGCGCCGGCGCCCGATGGCGGCAACGGTCAGAACGCCGGCGATGCGCACAAGCGTCCGACCCGTGACTCCCTCCAGGGCGAGCGCACCCCCGGCAACGCCGGCGGCCGCCGGCGCGTCGTGATCGACTCTCAGGCATCGCGCCGGGCTCAGGGCGGCGGGCCCCAGTCCAATCAGCCTCCGCGCCGGCAACGCCGCGGACGCCGGCGCCGCGGCGTCTACGACGAGGCGGCCGAGTCGCGTCCGAGCCGGACAGCGGTGGTGGACAACGCGGCGATCCAGATCAACTCCGGCTCGACGGTCAAGGACGTCGCCGAATATCTGGATGTCCCGGTGCCCGAGGTCATGAAGAAGCTGATCGCGCTGGGGGAGATGAAGACCATCACCCAGACGCTGTCCGACGAGTCGATCCAGGTCCTGGCCGGCGAGCTCGACAAGGAAGTGGAGATCGTCCACTCCGAGGACGAGGAGATCGCCGAGCCGGTGTTCAACGACGCCGCCGAGGACCTTGTCGAGCGCGCGCCGGTTGTCACGATCATGGGCCACGTCGATCACGGCAAGACGTCGCTGCTCGACGCCATCCGCGAGACCCAGGTGGCCGCCGGCGAGGCCGGCGGGATCACCCAGCACATCGGCGCCTACCAGGTCCGCCACGACAACCATCCCGTGACGTTCCTGGACACCCCGGGCCACGAGGCGTTCACCGCCATGCGCGCCCGCGGCGCCAAGGTCACCGATATCGCCGTGATCGTGGTCGCCGCCGACGATGGCGTCAAGCCGCAGACCCAGGAGGCCGTCGACCACGCCAAGGACGCCGGCGTCCCGATGCTGGTGGCGGTCAACAAGGTCGACAAGGAGGGCGCACAGCCCGACCGTGTCCGCACCGAGATGACCCAGCTGGGATTGCAGCCGGTCGAATGGGGCGGCGACACCGAGTTCGTCAACGTCTCGGCCAAGACCCGGGAGGGCCTCGACGACCTGCTGGACACGATCATCGTCATGGCCGAAGTCGAGGAGCTCAAGGCCAACCCCGACGCCGCCGCCTCGGGCACCGTGATCGAGTCAAAGCTCGACCCCGGGCGCGGTCCGGTGGTCACGATCCTGGTCAGCCGCGGCACGCTGGAGGTCGGCGATGCGCTGGTCGCCGGCGCCCAGTGGGGGCGGGTCCGCGCGATGCACGACTTCCTCGGCAAGCGGATCGGCCAGGCGTTGCCCGGTGAGCCGGTCGAGGTGCTCGGCTTCGATGGCGTCCCGGAGGCCGGCGAGCACGTCCGCGTCGTCGAGCATGAGCGCCGCGCCCGCCAGCTGGCGGGCGAGCGAGCGACGCGCCTGAAGGCGGAGTCGCTGGCCCGCCAGAGCGGCAAGCGCGTGTCGCTGGAGAACATCTTCGGGTCCGACCTGCAGGAGCTCAACCTGCTGCTCAAGGCCGACGTGGCGGGATCGCTGGAGGCGATCGAGGACGAGATCGCCAAGCTGCCCCAGGACGAGGTCTCGGTCAACGTGATCCGCCGCGCCGTCGGCGCCGTGACCGAGTCCGACGTGATGCTGGCCGCCGCCTCCCAGGCGGTCATCCTGGCGTTCAACGTCCGCCCGGTCGGTGACGCCCGCGCCGTCGCCGAGCGCGAGGGCGTGGAGATCCGCCACTACTCGGTCATCTATCGCGCCATCGACGAGCTGCGCAGCGCCATGCAGGGAATGCTCGTCCCCGAGGAGGTCGAGGACGCGCTCGGCTCCGCCGAGGTCCGCCAGATCTTCCGCGCCTCCCGGGTCGGGACGATCGCCGGCTCCCACGTCACGGAAGGCAAGATCACCCGCGGCTCCAAGGTCCGGCTGGTCCGCGACGGAACGGTCATCTGGGACGGCGAGATCCTCAGCCTGCGGCGGTTCAACGAGGACGCCCGCGAGGTGGCCGCCGGCTTCGATTGCGGGATCGTGCTGCGCGACTATGCCGACGTCAAGGACGGCGACGTGCTCGAGACCTACACCACTCGTCAGGTCGAGCGCGAGCTCGCCTGAGCATCCGTGACCTCACCGACCGCCGGGGCGCATCACACGAACCGCTGATGTCCGCCGGAGGTTTCGTCGCGGTCCTTGTGATCGAACTGCACTTCCCCGATGCCGGCAGCCTCAAGGGCAAGCGCAAGGAGCTGAGCTCGATCAAGGCGCAACTGCACGGGCGACTGGGAGTGACCGTCGCCGAGACCGGGTACCAGGATCTGTGGCAGCGCGCGACGCTCACCGCGGCCCTCACCGGTGGATCGCTGCGCCGGGTATCAGACGCGGCCGACCGCGTGGAGCGGTGGATCCTGGCCCGCTGCCCGGAGGGAGCCCACGTCGAGCGGCTGTTGGCCTCGGTCGAGGATTTGCGTGGATAACGTGGGCCGGAGGATGACGCAGCGCGAACGAGTGTGCGGAGGCCGGTGGGCCGCGCCGAAACGCTCCCCGGAGAGCGACTAGGATGCGCGGAGGCCGCATGCGCCGCGTCGACCAGGCTATGAAAGCCGTTCTGTCGGACGCGATCGCCACAGATCTCAAGGACCCACGTGTAGGTTTCGTGACCGTGACCGGAGTCAAGACAAGCCCCGACCTGCGACACGCTCGCGTCTACGTGAGCGTTCTCGGCGACGAGCCCGAACGCGAGGCCAGCATGGACGGGCTCCGTTCCGCCCACGGCTTCCTGCAGCACCGGCTGGCGTCTGAGCTGACGCTCAGGCACACGCCGTCGTTGACCTTCGAGTACGACGAAACCGTCGACCAGGGCATGCGCATCTCGAGCCTGCTCGAGCGCAACGCCGCCACCGAACGGGAGCGCACGCGTGACCACTAACGGCGACCGCTCGAACCGGGATCACGTCCTGGACGAGCTGCGCGCGGCCGAGAAGCTCGTGGTCGTCGCGCACGAGAATCCGGATGGGGACGCACTCGGGTCGCTCGTGGCCATGCAGGGCATCCTGTCGGCGATCGGCAAGGACTGCCTCATGTTCATCGACGCCCGCGAGCTCCCGCTGCCCCAGGAGTACCGGTTCCTGCCGCTGCAGGGCCTCGTCTCCGAGCCGCCCGCCGACGTGCGCGACCGGACGATCGTGTTCCTGGACTGCGGCAACATCGATCGCAATCCGGCCGAGGCGTTCCGACGTCCGGGGGCGCACATCCTCAACCTCGATCACCACCACGACAATACCCACTTCGGGACCGTCAACCTCGTCGTCCCCGCGGCGTCCTGCACGGCGGAGATCATCTGGGACCTGATGAAGGCGCTTGAGGTCACGCCGACGCGCACCGTCGCCGACGCGCTGTACATCGGGCTCATCACCGACACCGGCCGCTTCATGTACGAGAACACCGGCGTGCGCGCCCACCTGATGGCCGCCGACCTGATCGAGGCCGGGGTCGAGGTCCACCAGATCTACCGCCAGGTCTATGAGGGCGTGCCGTACGGCAAGTTGGCGCTGCTGGCGCGCGGCCTGGCCAATGTCGAGCGCTACGACGACGGCCGGCTCACCATCACCGAGCTGACCGCCGGGGACTTCACCGAGTCAGACGCCGAGGAGAGCTACTCCGAGGGGGTCGTTGATCACCTGCGGGCCGTCCAGGGCACCCGGATCGCCGCGCTCGTGCGCGAGCGGCTCGGCGGGGCTGGTCGACCGTCGTCCGGCGGTCCGTGGAAGGTGTCCCTGCGGGCCGGTGACGACGGGATCGACGTATCGGCCATCGCCCGCGCCCAGGGCGGCGGCGGGCACAAGCAGGCGGCCGGCTTCAGCACCGAGCTGTCCCACGACGAGCTGGTCGATTTCCTGCGCGCGCAGCTCGCCGCGCAGTCCTAGTGCCCGCGGACCGCTAGTGCCCTCGGACTACGTCCTGCTGTGCGACAAGCCGGCGGGGATCACCTCCCATGACGTGGTGGCATCGGTGAGACGCACCCTCCCGCGCAAGACGCGAGTCGGCCACGCCGGAACGCTCGACCCGTTCGCCACCGGCCTGCTGCTCGTCCTCGTCGGCCGCGCCACGCGGGCCCAGCGCTTCCTGATGGCGCTACGCAAGCGCTATGAGGTCGTCGCCCGGTTCGGGGCGACGTCGAGCACCGGAGACCCCGAGGGGGAGATCGTGGAGACCGGCCGCGTGCCGGACGGCGCCGTCCCGCTGCCCGCGGGACGCATCAGACAGCGGCCGCCGGCGTTCTCAGCGGTGAAGGTCGGCGGCCGGCGCGCCTATGAACTGGCGCGTCGCGGCGAGGCGGTGGAGTTGGCCGAGCGCGACGTGGAAGTGTACCGCTTCGAGGAGCGGTGGCACCGCGCCGACCGGCGCGCGTTCGTCATCGAGTGCTCGTCGGGCACCTACGTCCGCAGCCTGATCGCCGACCTCGGCGACGCCTACTGCGAGGAGCTACGCCGCACCCGCATCGGCGAGTTCGATGTCGCCGACGCTCACCCCGAGCGACCGGTGGCGCTGGTGCAGGCGCTGGATTTCCTGCCCGAGGTGAGGCTCGCCGGCGAGCTCGCCCGGCGCGCCACCCACGGGGCCCGGGTCGAGGTGGCCGCTCCGGCGGACAGCGAGATCGTCCGGCTCACCGACGACGCGGGGCTCATCGCCCTCGCCCACCCCGTCGACGGCGGGACGGCGCTCAAGCCCGCGGTCGGATTTCGTGAATAGGCTTGCCCGATGCAGGTGACGATGCTCACGGACGTCCAGCCGCGACAGCGGCGCGTGGCCGTCGGCGAGTTCGACGGCGTCCACCTCGGACACCGCGAGGTGATCGCCGGCAGCGACACGGTGCTGACGTTCGAGCCCCATCCGCTGGCCATCATCCGCCCCGAGGCGTCGCCCCGGCTGCTCACGAGCCTGGACGCGAAGGTCGAGCTGATCGCGGGGCTGGGAGTGCAGGAGCTCGTCGTGATCGGGTTCGACGACCGGTTCGCGGCTCAGACCCCGGCCGAGTTCATCGAGCAGGTTCTCGTCGGCACGCTGCAGGCCACGCACGTGTCGGTAGGGGAGAACTTCCGGTTCGGCCACGGCGCCGCCGGCGACACCGCGATGCTCGGCGCCGACCCGCGATTTCAGACGCGCGTGGTCGAGCTGGTGGAGGTCGATGGCGAGGTCGTGTCCTCGAGCCACATCCGGGCGCTGGTGTCGGCCGGTGACGTCGCGCACGCCGCCCGCTTCCTGGGCGCTCCGTTCCAGATGCGCGGGGAGGTGGTCCACGGCGACCAGCGTGGGCGGCTGCTCGGCTTCCCGACCGCCAACATCGTCCCCGATGAGGAGCTCGTCTGTCCGGGACACGGCGTGTACGCCGCCGAGGCCGACGGCGCCTGCGCGGCGGTCAACGTCGGCGTGCGCCCGACGTTCGGCACCGGGCGCGCGGTGCTGGTCGAGGCCTTCCTGCTCGACCGCGACGAGGATCTCTACGGCCGCGTGTTGCGGGTGGACTTCGTCGCCCGTCTGCGCGGCGAGCGGCGCTTTGACACCGTCGAGGCGCTGGTGGAGCAGATGCGGATCGACGTCGTCCAGACGCGGGATCGATGCCGGTAGCGCGCGCGGGCGTCGGCCGCCGGCGCACGTGCGAGCGGCGCGCACTCTGCTAGCCTCACCGGCCGCATGACGATGACCCAGGAACGCAAGCAGGAGCTGGTCACCAAGTTCGGTGACAACGCCGCCGACACCGGCAAGACCGAGGTCCAGGTCGCGCTGCTCACTGAGCGCATCAACGAGCTCACCGAGCACCTGCGCGCCCACGGCAAGGACCATCATTCCCGGCGCGGCCTGCTGATGCTGGTCGGCCGCCGCCGTCGCTTCCTGGATTATCTGCAGCGCGACGATCTCGAGCGCTACCGCGCCGTGATCCGCGAGCTCGGCCTGCGCCGGTGATCCCTGCCGGGAGCTCCGCGCCTGAGTTCACCCTCAAGCGCGGCGATGGCTCGGACTTCACCTCCGCCGATCTCGAGGGCCAGACGACGGTCCTCGTCTTCTATCCGTTCGCGTTCAGTCCGGTCTGCACCGATCAGCTCAACCTCTATGAAGAGGTGCTCGAGGACTTTCGGGCCAAGGGGGCGACGCTGTACGGCGTCTCCTGCGACGCCACCTACTCGCAGACGGCCTTCGCCGAGAAGCTCGGCGTGACGATCGAGCAGCTCTCTGACTTCGAGCCCAAGGGCGCGGTGTGCCGAGCGTTCGACGCGTATCACGAGGGCGGGTTCGCCCAGCGGGCGCTCGCAGTCATCGGCCCCGACAAGGTCGTGCGCTGGAGCTACCAGGCGCCCTCGCCGGGCGATCTGCCCGGCGCCAACCTCATCTTCGACGCGCTGGAGTCCTGAGCGCCTGAGGGCTCGACGCCCTCCGGGCACGGCCGGCCGATGAGTGAGCTCGGCTCCGCGCCGGTCCCCGAGCCCGATGACGGCGATCACCGTCGCGGCGGGTGGCCGGGGTCCGATTCACCGATCGTCATCGCCTACGCGGACTTCGAGTGCCCGTACTGCGCCGCGCAGGAGCAGCGGCTGCGCGAGCTGGCGATCGAGGTGGTCTTCCGCCACTTCCCGGTTCGCTCCAGCCACCCGCGCGCCTGGCCCGCCGCCGGCGCCGCCGAGGCCGCCGGGTGCGAGGGCCGCTTCTGGGAGATGCACGACCTCTTGTTCGGCGATCAGGCGCGGCTCGAGGACCCGCATCTGTGGGCCCGAGCGCAGACGCTCGGGCTCGACCTGGAGCGGTTCGACGCCGATCGCCGCAGCGACGAGGTGCGCGACCGGATCACGCGCGATTTCCGCTCCGGCGTGCGCGCCGGGGTGGTGACGACGCCGACCCTGTTTGCGTGGGTGGACGGGCGCCCCGAGCCGGTGGACCTGACGGAGCTGGAGCGGCGACTCGGCGGCGGGTAGGACCCGCTCGCAGGCCCCGCCGCGCCCGCCGCCGCTCGATCCGGCGGCTCGGTTAGGCGGGCTCGGTCAGGCGACCGGGAGCGGGCGCAACGACTCGGCCGGGGGGAGCGCAACGCTGTCCTCGAGATCCTCGATCGCCGGCGGCCGGCCCCGCAGCGGCCGCAGATCAGCGTGGGCACTGATCGCCGCTCGGACCAGGTCGATCTGGCGCAGGGCGACGTCGGGGTTGACGTGCGAGAACGCCGCCGCCGACTCGCACACCCCTTTGATCATCATGACCACATCGACGGCGCTGACATCGCCGCGCACGGCGCCCGCCTCCTGCGCGCGCCGGATCAGCGCATCGAGGACGCCCAGCAGCTCGGCGTGCGCCGCCCGGATCTCCTCGTTGGCCAGCCAGGTGTCGGCGAGCGCGTCAAACAGCGCCCGATCGGTCTGGGTGCGGCCGACCGACTGATCGATCAGGTCAAACAGCGCCTCACCCGGATCGCAGGCCGCCAGCGCCGCCCGTCCCCGGGTGATCGACTCCCGCAGGCGCTCGACCAGGATCGCCGCGATCAGGTGCTCCTTGGAGGGGAAGTTGCGAAACAGCGTTCCGCGTCCGACCCCGGCCCGATGCGCGATCTCGGCGACGCCGACGTCAATGCCCTGCTCGCCGAACATCTCGGTGGCGGCCTCGAGCAGCCGGCTCCGGTTGCGCTCGGCGTCGGCTCGCATGGTGCGGCGCTGGACTTGCTCCTCCATCGGCGGGGGATTCTGCCACTTAGGCCGCGACGGGCGCGGCACCGCCGGCGGCGAGTTCGTGCTCGATCTCCCGGACATGCGAGCGACGCAACCCGAAGGTCATCAGACCGGCCGCCACCGCCAGCATGATCGCCGCCGCCAGGAAGGCGACGTGATAGCCCGACACGCGGGCGGCCGTCGCCGCGGTGATACCGCGGGCGCCGCCATGCAGCAGGCTGGTCGTCTGGCTGGCCGCCAGTGACGAGAGGATCGCCAGCCCGAGTGAGCCGCCGACCTGTTGGGCGGTGTTGAACAGCCCCGAGGCGAGACCGGCGTCCTGGGCCTGGACGCCGCTCGTCCCCAGCAGGGTGATCGGGACGAACGTGAGACCCATGCCGATGCTGAGCGGCAGCAGCCCGACGAGCAGGTTGCCGGCATAGCTGCCGTGGACCGGCAGCTGCGTGAGCACGAGCATCCCGGCGGTCGCCAGCGAGATCCCGGCGATCGAGACGACGCGGACGCCCAGGCGCTTGATCAGCTGCTGCGACAGGCCGGCGCCGACCATGATGCCGGCGCTCACCGGCAGGAACGCCAGCCCGGCGCGCAGCGGGCTGTAGCCGAGGATCTCCTGCACGTACAGCGAGGCGAAGAAGAACATCCCGAACATCGCCGAGGCCACCAGCAGCAGCGACGAGTCGGCCACCGACAGCGTGCGGATCCGGAAGATGCTGAGGCGCATGAGCGGCGCCTGGCTGCGGCTCTCGATGACGAGGAACGCCGCCAGCAGGGCGATCGCGATCGCGCCGAGTCCGAGCGTGCGCGACGAGCCCCAGCCGTAAGCCTGGGCCTTGACGATCGCGTAGACGAGCACGACCAGGCCGCTGGTCACGGTCACGGCGCCGGCGATGTCATACGAGCGCCGGGCGACATCCATCCGTGACTCGGCCACGTAGCGCAGCGCCAGCACCACGGTGGCGATGCCGACCGGCACGTTGACGAAGAACACCCACCGCCAGGAGGCGACGTCGGTGAGGATGCCGCCGACGAGCAGGCCCACCGCCGCGCCGCTGGCCGCGATCGCGCTCCACACGCCGAGCGCCTTGGTGCGCTGCTCACCGTCGCGGAACGTCGTCGTGACGATCGACAGCGCCGCCGGCGAGACGAGCGCCCCGCCGAGGCCCTGCAGGCCGCGCCCGACGATCAGCATGCCGGAGGTCTGCGCGAGCCCGTTGAGCAGTGACGCGGCCGAGAACAGCACCACCCCGGCGACGAACAGCCGCTTGCGGCCGAGGAGGTCGGCGGCGCGACCGCCGAGCAGCAGGAAGCCGCCGAAGATGAGCGTGTACCCGTTGACGACCCATTGGAGGTTCGCGGCGGAGAAGTGCAGTCCGCGCTGGACCGACGGCAGCGCGATGTTCACCACGGTGGCGTCGAGCACGACCATGAACTGGGCGAGACACGCGACCACGAGCACGAGCCAGGGGTTGACGGCCCGACGCCCGGGCTCGACGATGGTGGGGTTGGGGACGGCGGTTGCGCTCATCGCGGTGCTCCTGGGGACGTGGCTCAGTCGAAGTGGACCTCTCGGTCCGCTTACCGTACCACAAGCGGACTAGGAGGTCCGTTTACGTCGTGTGAACGGCGGCGGCATGAGTCGGGGTCGGCGGCAACCCGCTAGCATCGAGGGCGTTCGGACGAATAGAGAAACGAAGAACTCCGCCGACCGAAGGGCGGAGCAGAAGGGAATTACATATATGTCTGACGCCGTCACGCGCGTCTCCGTCGAGATCGAGGGCAAAGAGATCTCGTTCGAGACCGGCAAGCTGGCCAAGCAGGCCTCCGGCGCAGTTGTCGTCCAGGCGGGCGACACGATGGTCCTCTGTACCGCCACCGCGGGCAACCTCCGCGACGTGGACTTCCTCCCGCTCACCGTCGATGTCGAAGAGCGGATGTACGCCGCCGGGAAGATCCCCGGCTCATTCTTCAAGCGTGAGGGTCGCGCCGGCGAGAAGGCGACGCTGACCGCGCGCCTGATCGATCGCCCGATCCGGCCGCTGTTCCCCAAGGGCTGGCGTCATGAGACCCAGCTGGTGGCGCTGCCGATGTCGGTTGACCACGTCAACCCGTACGACATGCTGGCGCTGAACGGCGCGTCCGCGGCACTGATGGTGTCCAACATCCCGTTCCCGTCGCCGGTCGGCGCGGTCCGCGTCGGCAAGATCGACGGCAACTTCGTCGTCAATCCCGACGAGGAGCTGCTGCTCCAGAACACCGATCTCGACTTGATCGTGGCCGGTACCGAAGACGCCATCCTCATGGTCGAGGCCGGCGCCAACGAGATCCCCGAGGCCGAGATCCTCGACGCGCTCGACATCGCGCACGAGAACATCAAGAAGCTGTGTGCCGCCCAGCGAGAGCTGGCCGAGAAGGCCGGCAAGGCCAAGACCGAGGTCGAGATCCCGCAGGTGCACGCCGAGCTGTTCGAGCAGATCAAGGCATCGCACGGCGCCGCGCTGGACACGGCGACCCAGGTGGAGGACAAGCTCGACCGCCAGGCGGCCACCAAGGCCGTCGAGGAGCAGATCCTCGAGCACTACTCCGGCAGTCCCGAATCCGACACCTACGCCGAGTACCACTCCAACGCCCAGCGGGCGTTCGACACGCTCGAGAAGACGCTCATCCGGGAGCGCATCGCGGTCCAGAAGAAGCGTCCCGACGGGCGTGGGACCGATCAGATCCGCCCGATCTCGATCGAGGTGGACGTCGCGCCGCGCACCCACGGCTCGGCGCTGTTCACCCGCGGTCAGACGCAGGCGTTCAGCGTCGTCGCGCTCGGCACCACGCGCGAGGAGATGCGCCTGGACACGCTCGGTCTGGAGACGACCAAGCGGTACTTCCACCACTACAACTTCCCGCCGTTCTCGGTCGGGGAGGCGGGCTTCATGCGGGGTCCCAAGCGACGTGACATCGGCCACGGAGCGCTCGCCGAGCGCGCCCTGGTGCCGATGATCCCGAGCCAGGAGGACTTCCCGTACACGATCCGTATCGTGTCGGACATCTTCGAGTCCAACGGCTCGTCGTCGATGGCCTCGGTGTGCGGCTCGACCCTGTCGCTGATGGATGCGGGGGTGCCGATCAAGGCGCCGGTCGCCGGCATCGCGATGGGCCTGATCAAGGAGGGCGACGACTACGTCATCCTCACCGACATCGCCGGCGTCGAGGACCACCTCGGTGACATGGACTTCAAGGTCGCCGGCACCAAGGACGGGATCACCGCCCTGCAGATGGACATCAAGATCACGGGCGTGACGTTCGAGATCATGCGCGACGCGCTCACGCAGGCCAAGGTGGCCAGGGAGTTCATCCTCAACGAGATGACCTCGGTGATCGACACCCCGCGCGCGGAGCTGTCCAAGTACGCGCCCGGAATCTCCTCGGTGCAGATCGATCCGGAGAAGATCGGCCTGCTCATCGGCAAGGGTGGCGAGACGATTCGCGCCCTGCAGGAGGAGTTCGAGTCCCAGATCGACGTCAACGACGAGGGCATGGTCCTCGTCTACGCCGCCGATCGCGAGCGCGGGGACGCGCTGGTGGCCCGGATCAGCTCGATGACCAAGGAGGTCGAGGTCGGCGACGAGTTCACCGGCAAGATCGTCAAGACGACCACGTTCGGCGCCTTCGTCGAGCTCTCCAAGGGCACCGACGGCCTGCTGCACATCTCCAACGTCGCGCCGGGGCAGAGGATCGCCACGGTCGAGGAGGTGCTCAACAGGGGCGACGAGGTCGAGGTCAAGGTTGTCGAGGTCGATCGTGAGCGGGGCCGGATCGGCCTGCGGCTCGCCTCCGATCCCGAGATCCAGGGTAAGAACAAGGAGGAGCTGGCCGCCATCGCCGCCGCCGAGGCGACACGCTCGCGGCCCGATCGTGGCGACCGTGGACCGCGTGATCGTGATCGTGGACCCCGCAGCGGCGACCGCGACCGCGGGCCGCGCAACGGTGGCGGTGGACGCGACGGTGATCGCGGCCGTGTCCGCGATCGCGACCCCGAGCGTCCGCGCTCCTAGTCACGCCGCCGACAGACGTGCAGGAACAGCACCGCCTGACGACGCTTGAGTCGGGCGTCCGGATCGTGACGGAGGCAATGCCCTCCGTCCGGTCCGTGTCGCTCGGGTTCTGGATCGGGACCGGCTCGCGCTGCGAGGCAGAGAGCGAGGCGGGGCTGTCGCACCTGCTCGAGCACCTGCTGTTCAAGGGCACGGCGAAGTACGAGTCGCTGCAGATCGATCAGATCTTCGACGGCATGGGCGCCGAGCTGAACGCCGGCACCGGCAAGGAGACGACGTCGGTCTACGCGCGGGTCATCGACGAGCACCTCGCCGACGCCTTCGACGTCATGGCCGACATGGTGTTCCGCCCGGCGTTCAAGGACGTGGACTCCGAGCGCGAGGTGATCCTCGAGGAGATCGCCATGT
>DATCFW010000388.1:0-4952 GCA_036509295.1 Solirubrobacteraceae bacterium
CCCGCCTTCTCCTCGCGGTCGATCTCGGCCTGCGCGCCCTTGTACTCGGCGCTCTGCCGGACATCGGTCCGCTCCGGCACGCCGGGCGGCAGCGGGTCGGTGGCGGACGGGACCTCGTCCGGGTTGAAGTCGTCCAGCCCCGCCTCGACCCGCTCGTCCTCCGTCAGCTCGGCGAGCTTGTCGTCGTCAAGGCGCTGGGCGGCGCCGCCATGCTGACGGCGGTCACGATGAAACTCGGGTTCGCTCATGTGAACCACGCTACCCCCAACGTTTCCGGCCGACTCCCCGGCGTCACCTCTGCGTCGGGAGGGCGGGTGGACGGGAGGGAAGCCGCGAGGGTACGCCGCGCGCCAGTGGGTAGCCCCCGGGGTAAAGCTACGGGAGGGATATCGATGTCAGACAACATCTACTCAGTGAGCGAGCTCGTCGGCTCCTCGGCCGAGGGCATTGACGACGCGATCAAGGTGGCCATCGGACGCGCCTCGAAGACCCTGCACAACCTCGACTGGTTCGAGGTTAGCGACATCCGCGGCCGGATCGAAGACGACCAGCGCTGCCACTTCCAGGTGACGCTGAAGGTCGGCTTCCGGCTGGACGAGCCCAAGGCCTGAACAGGGCGCCTACGGCTGGCCCGGGCGGCTGAGCTGGAGCGCGTTGAGAAGCTCGACCCGCGAGGAGATCCCGAGCTTGGCGTAGATGTGGTCGAGGTGCGCGTCGACGGTGCGCTTGGAGATGAACAGGTGCTCCGCGATCTGCCGGTTGGACATGCCCCTGGCCGCGAGGTCGGCGATCTCGGCCTCGCGGAAGGTGAGCTGTCCGGGCATCCGCCACCGGGCGCCCTCGGCGGTCGGCTCGTCGGCGTCGCTGACGGCGAACTTGACCAGCTGCTTGACCGGGTGCCGCCCGGCCTCGTCGAACACCGCCTGGAAGCGCTTGCCCGTGAACCCGGCCTGGGCCTTGCTCATCGCTTCCTCATGGACCTTCAGCAGGGCGGCGGTGCCGCCCAGGGTGCCGCCGGCCTTCTGCCAGAGCGGATGGGCGGCGCCGAGCAGCCACGCGGCCCGGACGCAGCGGCCGGCCCGGGCGGCCAGCCAGCCGTGGATCTCCAGGCAGTAGGCCATCCCCATCACGTCGCCGAGCTCGTGCTTGGCCAGCAGCGCCTTGCTGGTCGTGCTCACGGTCTCGTCGTGCCGGTCCGGATTCCAGTACATGGCCATCGCGGAGATCGCGTAGGCCCAGCCCTGCGCCCAGCGTTCCTTGATCTCCCCGCTCTCGCCCGTCTCGCCGAAGCGGCGGGTCACCTGATCGGCGTAGCGGAGCGCACCCTCGGGATCGCCGGAAAGCTGCGCCACGTGCGCCAGGTGCACGTCGAGGATGCGCAGCCCGGCCCGGTCGTTGATCCGCTGCAGCCGCGGCTCGGCCTGCGCGCCGGCCGCGCGGGCCTCCTCGAACCGGCCGGCGATCGTCAGCGCCAGCGTCAGGTAGCAGTAGCCCCGGCCGACCAGCTTGGGGTCGCCGCGCAGCTCGCCGATCTTGGTCCCGGCGGTGGCGTCGGCCACCGCCTGGTCCGCCTCGCCCTGCATCGCGCTGAGGTAGCCGCTGACCGCCAGCGCCCAGCCCCGTTCCGACGCCGACGGGTCGGGGAACCGCTCGAGCACCTTGTCCAGCCAGTGCTTGCCCTCCCGGAGCAGGCCGGCCATATGCCAGTAGCCGTACAGGGCGATTGCGAGCTCGGCGCCGTCCCGGTAGCGGCTGTCGCCGTCGCCGTCGCCGTCGAGCGTGTAGCCGAGCGCGGCCCCGAGGTTGGCGTGCTCACGCTGCAGCTCGCGGAACCGGTCGAGCTGGTCGTCGTCGACGACGTGCTCGCCGAAGTAGCGCGCCTTCGACAGGTAGAGGGCGACGAACCGGCTGACGACGCCCGCCTCGCTGCCCGAGGCGGTTAGCTTCTCGGCGCCGTACTCGCGGATCGTGTCGAGCATCTTGTACCGCGTCGGCTGAGCCGTGCCGGAGTCGTCGCGGCTGATCACCGACTTGTCCACCAGGCGGATCACGGTGTCGAAGATCCGACCGGCGCTCAGCTCGCCGCCCGCGCACACCTCTTCGGCCGCCTCGACGGTGAAGCCGCCGGCGAAGACCGACAGCCGCGCCCACAGCGCCTGCTCGGCCGGCGTGCAGAGCTCGTAGCTCCAGCCGATCGCGTCGCGCAGCGTCCGGTGGCGGGTGTCGCCGCCCTCGCTGCCGCCGGTCAGGATCGTCAGCCGCCGGTCGAGCCGCTGGTCGATCCGGTCGGCCAGCTCGGCCAGCGGCAGCGCCCGCAGCCGGACGGCGGCCAGCTCGATCGCGAGCGGCATGCCGTCGAGCCGCCGGCACAGCCGGATCACGTCGGACCGGTTCGCGTCGGTGACCTCGAACCCGGAGACGACGGCGGCCGCCCGCAGGGCGAACAGCTCGATGGCGTCGGTCGTCCCCTGGGTCGGCGCGTCATCCTCCGGCAGGCCCAGCCGAGGGAGCACGTAGCAGCTCTCGCCGGTCACGTCCAGCGGCTCGCGGCTGGTGGCGAGCACGGTGACGTCGCGGGTCTCGGTGATGATCGCCTCGGCGAACAGCGCGCAGGCGTCGATGATGTGCTCGCAGGTGTCGAGCACCAGCAGCAGGCTCTGGTCGCGCAGGTGCGTGAGGACCGCGTCCAGCTGCGTTCCCGGCGACTGCTCGGGCAGGCCGAGTTCCCTGGCGACGGTGTGCGGCAGCAGCTCGGGGTCGCGCAGCCCGGACAGCTCGACGAAGCAGATCGCGTCCCGGTAGCCGGCCCTGGCCTGCTCGGCCGCGCGCCGCGCCACCCGCGTCTTGCCAACGCCGCCGGGGCCGACCAACGTCACCAGCCGACTCCCGCGCAACAGCGATTCCACGCGACACAGCTCGGCCGCCCGGCCGATGAAATCGTTGGCCTCCGAGGGGAGCCGCCCTGCTTCCTCGGTGGCGTTACCGACGAGCATGTGACCCTCATCACGTCTGGGGTGGGATGCGCTTATCTTACTCCGTCGCGTCCGGCCGCGCGTGGTTCGCGCTTCGCCGGTGCCCGTATTAAGGACCGGTCTCCCGCTGCGGATCGGGCTCGCCGCAGGCCCCGGCCTCCTCTTCCAGATCGTCGGCGTCGGCCAGGGCGAACCCGATGATCCGGTCAAGCGGCGTGGCCGAGCCGCGCTCGCGCAGTTGCCAGTAGCGTTCCTCGCCGAGGCCGTCCTGCGCCGCCCGCTCCGATATCCGGTGCAGCGCCACCAGCGCCGGGGCGCCGGTGTACCAGGGGCCGATCCGCTCCCAGAGCGGCGCCGACCCGCCGAACAGCAGCGCCGCCCGCTGGTGCCGCTGCTGCGCCGCGGCCAGGAAGCCGAGCGTGCCGAGGGCGTAGGCGGTGCTGCCCATGTCGCCGAGCTCGTACTCAAGCGAGAGCCCCCGGCGAGCGGCGACGGCGCCGTCGCCGAGCTCGCCCCGCAGCAGATGGCCCAGCCCCTGCCCGGCCAGCAGCAGGCCGGTGGCCCAGTGCTCGTCGGCGGGCAGCCGGGCGATGCCCTCGGCGCAGCGCTCGATGGCCAGATCGGGGCGGGCCGCGTGCAGGTGCTGCGCGGCGGTCTGGACGTCCAGCGCCGCCAGGCCGAACGCGTCGCCGACGGAGCCGAGGCAGGACATCGCGCTGACGGCGGTCTCGTCCGCCTCGGCCAGGTTCCCGCTCCAGGCGAGCGTGCGGTGCAGCGTCACGTACGCGCGGCCGCAGACGGCCATGTCGCCGTACGCGAGCGCCATCGCGACGCCGGCCTTCGCGTCGGTGTTTGCGGCGTGCAGATCCCCGAGCAGAGCGGTCACGTAGCCCCGCGCGGCCAGCACGCGGGCACGCGCGGGCGACGGTCGCGGGCAGCGTTCGAGCGCCAGGTTCAGCCAGTGCTCGCCCTCCCGCAGCCGGCCCGACAGCCGCCAGTACAGCATCAGCGAGGTCGCGATCGAGATCGCGGCGCTGTCGTTGCCGCGCAGGCCGAGCGCGTAGTCGATGGCCGCCCGCAGGTTGGCGTGCTCGCGGCTGAGCGCGCGGTACTGCCCGAGCTGGTCGCGCATCGGGTTGTCGCCCCAGCGCTGCGCCAGGGCAAGGTAGTGCGCGACCAGCCGGCGTCGGACGGCGGCGACGCGGCCGAACTCGGCCAGCTGCTCGGCGCCGAATTCGCGGAGGGTGTCGAGCATCCGGTACCGGGCGTGCCCGCCCGCCTCGGATTCCGCCGTCGGCTCGATGACGAGGACGGACTTTTCCGCCAGGGCGATCAGCGACGAGACGACCTGGTCCGGGCTGAGCTCGTCGTCCGCGCACACCGCCACCGCCGCGGCGTGATCGAAGCCGCCCGCGAAGACCGACAGCCTCGCCCAGACCACCTGCTCGGTCGGCGTGCAGAGGTCGTGGCTCCATTCGATCGCGGCCCGGAGCGTCTGGTGCCGAGGCAGCCCGGCCCGCTTGCCGCCGGTGAGCACGTGGAAACGGTCGTCGAGTCGGCTGGCCATCTGATCGAGCGGCAGCGCCCGCAGCCGGACGGTGGCGAGCTCGATCGCCAGCGGGATGCCGTCGAGCGCGCGGCAGACGCCGATCACATCCGCCCGGTTCTCGCAGCTGACCGTGAACCCGTCGACGACGGCCGGGGCGCGCTGGGCGAACAGCGCGACCGCGTCGGAATCCGACGCCTCGTCGCCGACCTCGGGAACGGGCAGCGGGCAGAGCTGGAAGACGCTCTCGCCCCGCACGTCGAGCGGCTGCCTGCTGGTCGCGAGCACGGTGACCGCGGGCGCCGCCCGCAGCACCTCGGCCGCCAGCGTCGCGCACGCGTCGACCAGGTGCTCGCAGGTGTCCAGGATGAGCAGCAGCCTCCGCCCGCGGAGGTAGTCGAGGACGGCCGCCAGCTGTGGACGGGCGTCCTCGG
>DATCFW010000389.1:0-5218 GCA_036509295.1 Solirubrobacteraceae bacterium
GGGGGTGGCCCGTGGCTGCGGGCCCGGCCCGGCCCATCCGCGCCGCCGCGATCCGATTCAGGACCGGCTCGAGCGTCGGTTGGCGCGTGGCCCCGACCAGGACGAACGGCGCCCACGCGAACACGAACACGATGTCGGAGCCCAGGAAGTAGGGATAGGTGTGCCAGCTGTTGGTCAGGAACAGCAGGAGGTTGAGGGCCAACCCAACTGCGGCGGCGGGGCGGGTGAGCAGTCCGGAGCCGACGAGTAAGCCAACCGCGATCTCGATGAGCGCGACGCCGACCCCCGACACCCGCGCATGCGGGATGGCGAACGCCCGCAACAGGAACCCGCCGGGGGTGCCGTTCGCGAACCCGCGCAGCTGGGTACCGATGTAGGTGGGGGCCCCGGGGCGCAGGAAGCCGGGGTCGCTCAGCTTCTGGATCCCGCCGTAGACGAACGTGACGCCGAGGAACAGGCGGACGGGGAACAGCGCCCAGCCCAGCCGCCGGGCGTCGCTCTCGGCGCCGGTGGCGCCATCACCCGGGCGGCGGCCGCGCACCTGCCCGCGGCGGGCGCTGTTTCGTGGAGGCACGCTCATGGGGCAGGGACCGAATCCCCGCCCATGGTGGCACGTCTCCCCAAGACGAACCTAAGAGCGCCAGCTCTTAGGTTAGGTGCGTATGACCGCCGCACCGCCTCGACGTAGGGGACACGGCTGACCACGGCCCGGATCTGCGTCCGGACGTGGGGCTCGACCGTCGGCTTGGCGGACCCGCCGCCGGCCTCGCCCCAGACGAAGGGGACCTCGGTCCCCGGCTCCGCATGCTCGGCATCGAGCACCGCGAGCGTGAGCATCCGGCCATCGTTGGCGCTGTACCCGATCCAGGTGGAGACTCCGGAGTCAGTGACGACAACGGCGTGCGCGATTGCGGTACAGGGACTGCGCTGGTTGAGTTCCCACCGTCCACATGCCCGGCGTCGTGCACACCTTCGCTGACATCAACCCGGTCACGCTCGTCGTCAATGCCGCCCGCCCTCACCATCGGTGACGGATCCGTGCTCGCCTCGACCCTCGGGACCGCCTGGCTCGTCGGGCTCCTGCTCGTGTTCGTGCGTCTCGCCGTGCGGGATTCCGCAAGGCGTGGCCGGCGCCGCCGGGTCCGAACCGCCGATCGACGTCGAGAACGCCTGGCTAGGCGCCAGCGCCTGGCACCGACCGGTAGTGGTCTCTCCAGATCAGTTTGTAGATCGGGATGCGCCGTGGGACGTCGCGGATTCCGGGCAGGAACGGGACCAGGATCAGCGCGATCGTGAGCACGCCCATCACGCCCATCACCAGGATGTCGGCATTGGCGGAGGTGGAGAACGGCTTGATCTGATACCAGAAGGTGTAGAGCCAGAGCCACGTCTGACCTGGGTAACTGCCGGTCTCGTTCATCATTCCCCACTGTGGGCCAAGCAGGTGCTGTTGCTGGGCGCGGTTGGTCAGCACGCCGCCGTCGGCCATGAACAGGAGTGGCTTGGTGTAATCGGTCTGGTAGAACTGCCGGCTGGTCAGCAGGGCGCCGTCCAGGCCTCCGGACTGGGCGAAGGTGAGCAGCGAACCCAACATCGTGGGCACCGGCCCGTCCTTGCCGCGCGGCACTGAGAGCGAAGCGGTTCGGGAGGCTGAGGCCTTGCCCAGCGCGGCTTCATAGGCGCTCGTCCACCCGGTCTGGGTCTTCGCGTCTGCCGCCTCATAGGTGGAGATCGCGCGCTGCAACCTCGGCTGACTCGTGAGTGAGCGCAACGGCGCGAGCACGAAATCCTGGGCGGTGTTGATGGGATGGCTCACCCCGAGCCATTTCGCCAGGTGTATGAACCCGATGCGCTGACCGTCGGAGTTGTGGTTGTAGGGCGGCCCGTAGCTTCCGGTGGTGCTGGAGCCGTCGAGTTCGGTGGCGGCGGTGGTGACGAAGTCCACCGGCTGGGTGCGTGACCACTGTTTGATCGTGCTCGGAGGATCGTCCGGAGATGAGAACGCGACCGTCAGCAGGATCGCGAGCACCAGCACGATCCCCAGCGCGACCGTCGCCTCCTTGAGAATGTCATAGGGCCGGTAGCCGCCCGTCCAGGTGCGGGCGGCGTCGTTGTCACGACGGCGACTCTCGCGGCTCACGATGTGCCTTCTGCGGGGACGCGGTCGGGCTCCGAAGCGACTCCGTTGCCGGAGTCCGGTGTGTGGACGGATCCGTGTTCAGTCGGCGTCGGCGGAAGGATCGGCTCAGCAGCGACGTCACGCTCGACGGGTTCGTTTCCCAGGCGATCGGCCAGCGCGAACGGCGGCACGATGCCGTGCTTGCGCACCAGCAGGATGTGCGCGACAACCAGCCCCACGACCGCCATGGGGAGCAGCAGCACGTGGTAGCTGTACATCTGGCCGAAGTTGGTCAGGTTGAAGAACGAGCCGATTCCGACGGCGTTGAACGCATCCTTGGCCTGCGTCGAGATCCACTGTGCGTCGAAGTTCTGCTGCGAGACATAGCCGGTCAACGCACACGGGATCGCGACCACGAACGTGACGGCGCCGGTCATCCACACCTTGGCGCGCCCGCCGCGCCAGGCGGCCATCCAGTACTTCCCCCACAGATGGATGACCATGAAGAAGAAGAACAGTTCGACCGACCACAGATGGATGCTGTTGAAAAAGTGTCCGATGCCCGTGAAATGCCACCAGCCGGGCCCTTTCAACGAGAGGATCGAACCCGATCCGATGACGACGATCAGCGAGGTGAGCGACAGGACTCCGAAGATGTAGATCCACGACGACATGTAGGACGGCTGGCGGTCGGGCAACAGCTTGTCCGGTGGGAGCGCTCCGACCGCCCGCTCGCGCGCCCGCGCCGTCCACGATCGTGCCGGGGTGCTCATGTGCTGTCTCCGTGCCCGCCGCGGTGCGGAAACGGAAGCAGAATCGCGCCGGCGAACACGACCACCATCAGCACGATCACCACCACGTTGGACACCGACATGAAGAAGAAGTGCCAATGCACCGTGTTCGCCGGATGGTTGAGGTTGAAGATCGCGGCCGTCATGGCGTCCGCCATCACGCCTGGCCGACCGGGACAGCCACTCTGACCTGACGTGATCGGGCGCCTTCGGTACAGCGATGCATGGACTCGGCTCCTAACGGGGGTTACCGCAGTGACCGACGGAGGTCACGCATAACGCCGGCCGAGTCGCTGGAGCCGGAAACACCTGGGCTCGCCGAGGGCAAAGGCGAAGCTGACGCCAACTGTACACCGTCGCCAGCCTGGTCGTGAAATTTCGCTACGCAGAAATGAGAATCAGCCGGTGAATCCCCCGAGGCTGATCGGCACAGTGATCATCTCCGAGTCCTGATCGCCAACGAGCGCAAGGATCGTCTCGCCCTCGTCGTCGCGGTGTAGGGGCGTCCTACCCGACGTGCGCGATGACCTCGACCTGAGCGGAGGCGGACTTCCCCGACGCGTTCATCGCCGTCAGCGTCAGCTCGTGGGTGGTGCCGCTCGGCGCCGATTGGGCGCAGGCGAGGCTCAGCGAGGGCGACAGTTGGGTCGAGACCTGCGCCGCGGCGCCGCCGTTGACGCTGTCGGTCCAGCTGTAGGTGAGGCTCTGCGGCGGGCTGTTCGGATCGCTCGCGGTGGCGGTGAACTGAACCGCCACCGGAGTGGCGGTGCGGCGGCAGATGACCCTGTCACCGTTGGGCGGGCGGTGATGGCGACATTCGGTCCGAGGATCGTGACGACCGGCGCGGTCACCACGATCGTGATCGACTGGCTCGCGGACTTGCCATCGCCGTTGGTCGCCTTGACCGTGATGGTGTGACTCCCCACCGTGTTCTCGGTGTGGTGGATCGTCGGGCCGGTGCCGATGACCGATCCGTCCTCGGTCCAGAGGATCGCCGGCGACCAGCCCAACATTCGGGGCGCCACGTACGGCGACGGACCGTGCCCGTACTCGACGTACTCCCAGTGCATCTCGGACCCGCCCGACGCGTTGGTCTCAACGGTCTGGGCGGTCATCACGAAGGACTTGGACGTGCGGCCCGGGCGCAGGCTGTAGTAGTCGCCGGTCTCGTGGGGCAGTCCCGCCGGCTCGGCGAACACGAACTGCTCGGAGGGCGTCAGGAAGCCGGCCACGGGCTGGGCGTTCTGGTTCTCTGCCGACGAGCGGAACACGAGTCCAACATCGCCGGCGCCGTCGGTCTGCAGTGCGGGCCAGCCGAACGCGAGCGTCGGGTTCCAGATCCAGCGCTCGCGGATGTCCGGCCAGGAGTTGGTGTTGTACCGGGCGGTAAACACCGCCGGCTCGGGGAGTTGTTGCTTGAGGGTCGGGTTCTTCGAGCTGCAGTTGGCCGTGCAGTAGTCCCGGCCGGTGCCCTGTGCGGTGTATCAAATCCAGATGGGCACGGGTGGTTTCGAACCACCGACCTCTCGCGTGTGAAGCCATTCGCCCGCTCGTTTGGAAGGCGGCTAATTGCAGGGAGTTTTACGGCCAGCCCGGCGAGCCGATGGGCCGTTCTTCGAACTGGTTTGCTGGGGTTTATCGCGGTTCTGGTCCACAGAATGAGTTTGTGGACCAGCAGCGGCCCGCTCGTCATGGGCGCGTCGCTCTCCTCCGGGCTTGACCGCTCCGAGGGGGTGACCGGGAGGGCTTGAGAGATCGACATCCGGGGGCTCGGCCGCGCTGGAAACAGCCGCGGCAGGAAGTTTGCCCTGCACGATCGCCGCGCTGCTCGGCGAACTGGACTTCACAGCGACAACTCTCGCGCGCCGACTGACTGGCTCACACGAATGCTCGTTCCCGCCGGTGACGAAGGGCGGCTGTGCGACATCGCACGCCGGCAGGCAGTCGCCCTTGCCGCGCAAAGGGGGTCCACCGGCTCGCGCTCAAGCGGGCGCGTCCGAACGTCAAAGCAGGTCTTGATCACATCGCCGGCGGCTCCAACCATTCCCCGCCTTTACGCTCGTGTTGATGGAGGGGATTCCCATAGACCTGTCCGGGATATCGGAGACGCTTCTAGGGAATCTCGGCCGACGCGCTGCCGCAGCGCGCTTGGGGGCTCTAAAGGACCCGATGGCTATCGAGGTCGTCGACCAGCTGGAGTATGACTTCGCGGACTCCGGACGCGGCGCGCGGCAGCATGCGGTTCGGGTGGCCACGTTTGACGCGGCGGTCCGTCGGTTTGTGGCCTCGGATCCGGCCGCCACGGTGG
>DATCFW010000390.1:0-4381 GCA_036509295.1 Solirubrobacteraceae bacterium
GACCCGAAATCGCGGGCGAAGTATGCGCCCTCGGAGCCGCCGGCCACGTGGAATGTCAGCCGATAACGCTGGTCAGCCTCGCACCGGGAGCGAGCGTAGGGAGAGACCTCCTCTTCGAATGGCACGTGCATCTCGGCTTCACGGTTAGCTTCCCTGCCTTGCGCGGATACGAGGGCCCAAGCCTGTATCTGTGTGGGTTACTTCTGGTAGTGGTAGCGAGCCTGCAGGATCACCAAGTCATCGTTAAGGACTTGGTAGACGAGCCGGTGTTCGTCGGTGATCCGCCGCGACCATGCTCCGGCGATCCCGTATTTTAGCCGCTCGGGTTTTCCGATCCCGCTCGTGGGGTCTCGCAGTGCGTCATCGATCAGTCGATTGATCCGCTTCAACGTTGAGCGATCCGCACCCTGCCAGTAGCTGTAGTCCTCCCACACCTGCGGGGCGAAGACGAGCCTCACTTGCGGTCAAGCGTGTACTCGGCAAGCTCTCCGCGCTCGGCCGCCTCGGCGGCGTCGAGCAGGCGCCGGGCGTTGGCCGGTGAGCGGAATAGGTAGGCGGTCTCCTGCCATGCCGCGTAGTCATCGGCTGACATCAGGACGGCGTTGCCGCGCTTGGAGGTGATCTCGATCGCCGAGCGATCCTCATTGACCTTCTCGATGAGCGGGAACAGGGCCCGTCGCGCTTCACTCGCTGTGATCGCCACACTACTCCTTTCGGTACAAGAAATCGTACCACAGGATCAGGTGCCGCACGAGCCTGCTCCCACGCCGCAGCGCGCATCGCGGCGGCCTCGCCCTCGAACTCCTTCGGCGGACGGCGGCAGCGCGGGCAGAGGGATCGTAAGCGGGCGTCCTTGGCCGCGACTGGGTCGATTCGGGCTTTGGCGAGTGGTTTGGCGCTGATTGCGACCTTTGCGCTCGCCTGCGGTGCGTTGGCCGTGTACGTTGGCGGGTGTGAGTGGCGGCAGACGGCGACGAGGCTCCGGCGGTCACCCCGCGCGGGTGGCGCAGCGCCGCGAGCGCGGGCAGGCCCGGCACGGTTCTGCGCCGGAGGAGGTCCGTGTGGCGGGGATGATCGCGCAGTCAGCGGCGGGGATTGACTCGGCGCTTGACGCCGAGGCGTGGGCGGCGCACCTGCTCGGCACCTTCCGTGAGCAGCGGCACGGGCTGGCGTTCCCCGATGCCGTCGAGGTCGATCCGGCGCTGCTGTTCGGCGAGCCGCTGATCGCGCGGCTGGCGACCTTCAACGACGCGGGCTCCGCGATCACGCTGGCGGCGATAGCGGAGCTCGACGACGGTGAGCTGGGGGGGCTGGCGGGGGAGCTGCTCACCAGCTCGCCGGCGGCGGCTAGCGCGCCGGCGTGGATCGAGCAGATCGGCGAGTCGGAGATCGTCGGTGCCGCAGTGATCAGCGAGGCGGTGTTCGACGACGCTCGCACGGTGTTGCTTGAGAGCCGTCATCCCGACGGCGAGACGATGGCTGTCGGCGTGTTGATCGACCGCAACCTGGGCGGGCTGGCCAAGGACGTGCTGCTGGCCGAGTCGATCGAGCAGGTCGCGGGTTCGATGGGCAGCTATTCGACTGGCGAGGAGCCCGAGCTGGAGCTGAAGCGCGTCGAGCCGGGCGTCGCCGCCGGGCTGATCCGGGCGGCGATCGCGCGGACGGACATGACCTGGGATCCGCCCGTCGACGACGACTTTTGGCCCGGACGGGCGCTGGCGCTCCTGCGTGCCGACCAGACGCCGAGCGCGGTCGAGCCGCCCGAGCCCACTGAGCTTTCGGTAGAGGAGCGCGACAGGCTGCGCGACGAGTTCCTCTCCTCGCCCGAGGGGTGCGAGTTCGCGTCCGACGGGGACGAGGCGTGGGTGGCGTCGCTTGCGATCGACTTCTGCGTCGGCTACACCGACGGCGACCCGCTGCGCTGGAGCCCGGTGGTCGTCGAGCTGTTTATGAGCGATTGGGTCCCGCGCAAGGTCCTGGCAACGCCTGAGCTGCTCGCTTCCCTTCCCGGAGCGCTCGACGCGTGGGTGCGCTTTGCCGCGCGTCAGCGCTGCGTCCCGAAGTGGGCCGCGAACGAGACCCGCGGGTCGATCGGCAAGTGGGCACAGGAGATGGTCGACGCGGCCTCCGACCCGACTGCCGGCGGGCCCTCAAAGCAGTTTCTGCTCGCGGCGAAGGCGGCCGGCGTTGACCTTGAGGACGAGCAAGCGCTGGGCACCTTCATCAAGGGCTGGAACGCCCGCAGCGAGCTTGACCTCGATGACGTCGAGGCGGCGCCAGCGATCGCGCCCGACGACCTGCTCCAGATGAAGATCACGCTGAGAGGGATTAGCAAGCCACCGGTCTGGCGGCGCGTCCAAGTCCGCGCCGACACCACGTTTGCGATGCTCCACCAGATCATCCAGGCTGCGTTCGGCTGGACCGACACGCACCTGCACAGCTTCGAGTACGAGGGCGAGCAGATCGGCGTCCCGGACCCCGAGTGGGACAACGACTGCGCCGATGAGACCGCGACCACGCTCGGAGAGGTGCTGCTCGGACCGAATGATCGCGTCCGCTACACCTATGACTTCGGCGACAACTGGGAGCACGACATCGTGCTGGAGAAGGTGCTCGAGCTGGACGCCGGGGACAGGCGACCAGTGCTTCTCACCGGCAAGAGCGCCTGTCCGCCCGAGGACTGCGGCGGCCGCTGGGGCTTTGCCGAGTTGAAGGAGGCCCACGGCTGTGATCCGACGGCGTTGGACCTGGAGCACGCCCAGCGACGGGTTCGGGCCGTCGGCCGCTGACGCCATCGCTCGCGTACTCCGTAGTCAAGCCCGCCGGCACCTGCATTGACGATGTGACGCGCATCCTCGAGCTCACCTCAACACACCCGCATCGCCGCGGACAGGACGCCGGGTGGCGTGGTGTTCAGGCGGATTGGAGCGCGGGGGCCAGCTCGTCGGCGCTCGCCTCGACGGCCTCTGGAACTGTCACGATGAGCCGCCCGTCGCGATATAGGACGTGTCGCCGTTGATGACCGTCAGTCCAACGATGCGGTGGCTGCCGGGAGCGAAGCGAAGGACGTGCCCCTCCGGGGTGTCCTCGCCTTCGCCGGGCTGGGGTGGACCGACGTGTAGGTATAGGACGTCGCCGTCCTGGTCATAGTCGGCGTGATCGAACACCAGTGGTCCGATCTGAATGTTCATGGCTTCCATCCCGTGGGGTCCTTACGGTTGGCCAACGCGGTGATGATTCGCGCTGTCTCCTGCTCATAGCGTACGACCACCAGCAGCCAGCGACTGGGCCGACGTCGCGGCGGTAGAACCGCGTACGACCGGGCAGCGTGGCGGGCTCGATGGGATCGGGCTTTGCAATCGTTTCGATCACGCCATCAAGATGACCGACGAGCTCGGGATGGTCACAAGCGATCTTGTCCTCCCAGATCCGGACGAGGAGCACAACCTCTCTCCCGTCCGGGTCCGTGACCGTCGCAGCACGAGGGTCCTCAGTCGGCACCCCGCGGCCGAGGGCCTCGGGTTGTTGGTGGAGCTATCCAGCTCGTCGTGGACGTTTGCGCTGGCCCACCGTGGACGTGGGCTCGTGAACGGTGGCATCCAAGCGCGCAGCCACAACCGGTCAGGCGGCGGCGTCGCGGGCCCCGAGCGGGCCGGGCGCGCGGCGGGTCCGGGCGGCGCGGCCGTCGTCGGGGCGCCGCTCGTTGCGGGCCACGAAGTCGATGATCGCCGGGACCCCCTCGAGCCGGTAGCGCTCGCGCAGGCGGTTCTCGATGAAGTAGGCGTAGTCCCGGGTGACGCGCGCCCGCGAGTTGACCTGGATCGAGAAGCGCGGCGGGCGCTCGGCGGTCTGGGACATGAACAGCAGCCGCAGGCGATGCCCCGAGCCGGCGCCCTTGCCCCCGGCACCGACCGGCGGCTGACGGGCGGCGACCACCTCGGACAGGAAGCGGTTGAGCTGCGGGGTCGGGATCCGCGTCCGGCTGCGATCGGCCAGCGTCACCGCCTCGATCAACAGGCGCTCGACGTGGCGACCGGTCTTGGCGCTGGCGGTGAGCACTCGCGGGCGCAGGCGCAACTTCTTATGGGCCCGGGCGCGCTCATGGTCGAGGTCAACGTTGTCGGCGATGTCCCATTTGTTGAGCACGAGCGCGGTGGCGCAGCCGCTGTGCATCGCCAGCTCGGCAACCCGCAGATCCTGGGTGGTGATGCCGTCGGTGGCGTCGCAGACGACGAGCGCCACGTCGGCGCGCTCGGCCGCTCGCCGGGACCGGAGGGACGTGTAGTACTCCAGGGACTCCCCCACCTTCGCCGCCCGCCGGATGCCGGCGGTGTCGACGAGGATGATCTTGCGGTCGTTGTAGATGATCGGCAGGTCGATG
>DATCFW010000391.1:0-10294 GCA_036509295.1 Solirubrobacteraceae bacterium
CGCGCAGGTCGGCATCCTTAAGCGTCAGCAGATTGCGGTGTTCGAACACCACCTCGCCGTCCAGCACGGCGCCACGGGTGCGGTTCAGGCCCGTCAGCGCCATCGCCACGGTCGACTTGCCGCAGCCCGACTCGCCGACCAGCCCCAGGATTTCGCCGGCGCCGAGATCGAAGCTCACGCCACGCACGGCACGAACGTGCTCGTCCTCGGTCTGGAAGGAGACCTTCAGGTCACGAACCCTGAGCACCGGATCAGGCAACGACGATCCTCGGATCCAGGCGGGTGAGGCACAGGTCGGCGATCGCGTTGACGATCACGATGAAGAAGCCGCCGTAGAGCGTCAGCGCCATCAGCGGCGGCAGGTCCAGCTGGGTCACCGCCTGCTGCGCATAGGCGCCGACCCCGTTGATTCCGAACACCGGCTCGATCAGGATCACGGTGCCGCCGACCGCGGCCCCGAAGTCCAGCGCGAACAACGACGTGAGCGGGATCAACGCGGTGCGCAGCGCGTGGCGCAGCAGCACCCGGCGCCGCGAGAGGCCCATCGCCCGCGCGGTGCGGACGTAGTCGGCCGACAGCACCTCCAGCAGCGAGCTGCGCACCACGCGCGAGTAGAAGCCCATCGAGACGACCGACAGGCAGATCCACGGCAGCACCAGGTGCTCGGCCCACTGCAGCGGCGAGCTGGTCAGCGGCACGTAGCCGCCCGCGGGGATCCAGGAGAACAGGAAGAACGAGTGCCACCGGAACGTGAGCAGATAGAGCAGCACCGCGCCCAGCCAGAAGATCGGCGTGGAGATCCCGCCCATCGCCAGCACGGTCAGGATCCGATCCACCCATTTGCCCTGGTTCAGGCCCGAGAGGACGCCGAACAGGACCCCGAGGCCCAGCCAGATCACTCCGGCGCCGATCGCCAGCGACAGCGTCTTGGGGATCGCCCGGCCGATCGCCGGCAGCACCGCCGTCTGGTTCTGGTAGCTGATCAGGTTGTGCTTGATCAGCAGCCTGTCCATCATGTCCAGGTACTGCGTCCAGATCGGCTTGTCCAGCCCCCAGTCGTGGCGGATGTCCGCGATCAGCTGCGGGGTCGGGTGGCGGCCGGCCAGGCGCAGGGCGGGGTCCCCGCCGGGGATCACGTTGAAGATCACGAACACGATCACCGAGAGCGCGACCAGGACCGCCACCAGGGACGCCAGGCGTCGCAGCCAGAACGGCGCCGAGCTCACCGCCCGCGCTCCGATCCGACCCGGTGACCCGGCGCGCCAATCATCGCCCGCCCGTCCGCCCCGAGCCGTGCGGATCCAGCGCGTCACGCAGGCCGTCCCCGAGGACGTTCAGTGAGATCGCGGTCAGCATGATCGCGATCCCCGGCGCGATCGTCTGCCACGGCGCGGTGACGATCGTCGCATAGCCCTCCTGGATGATGTTGCCCCACGAGGGGGTCAGCACCGAGACCCCGACGCCCAGGAAGGAGAGCGCCGCCTCCACCAGGATGTTGTTGGCGATGATCAGCGTGAACATCACCAGCGTGGTCGCGGCGACGTTGGGCAGGATCTCGCGCAGCATCACTCGCGGCGGACCGGCGCCGTGGGCGATCGCGGCCTCGACGAACTCGCGCTCGCGCAGCGCGAGCACCTCACCGCGGATCGGCCTGGCCACGTACGGGATGAACACCACCGCGATCACGAAGATGGGGATCAGCAGCGACGAGGACGAGATGTGGATCGGCCCGATGTCCAGCCCGCCGACGATCAGCGTGGCGGAGATCGCAACCGCCAGCAGGTAGACCGGGAACGACCAGATCAAGTCCAGCAGCGCCGACACCCCCCGGTCGACCTTCCCGCCGTAGTAGCCGGCCGGCAGCGCCAGCAGGAGCGCCAGCAGCGTGCAGATCAGCGCCGAGGCGATTCCGACCGTCAGCGACGTGCGCCCGCCGTAGAGCACGCGCACGAACAGGTCGCGCCCGTTGGAGTCGGCACCGAGCAGATACGCCCCGCGCAGGCCGGGACCGATCGGCGCGCCGCTGGCGCTGACGACGGAGGTCCGGCGGCCGCCGGAGGAGATCGTGCCCATCAGGTTCTGCACGTTCGGCCCCCGGTGGGAGACGAAGTGCACCCACAGCGGCGCGATCGGTCCGCACCACAGCACGATCAGCACGAACACCACCCCGGCGGCCATCGCGGCGCGGTTACGCCGCAGGCGCTGCCACGCCGCCCGCCAACTGCCGACCGCGGCGCCGGCAACTCCCGGCGATACGCCGCCGCCTCCGTCGACGATCGGCAGATCGGGCGCCTGGACGCTCATCTCAGCCGCGGCAGCTCATCACGACAGCCACATCGACGGGAACAGCTCGTAGTAGGTGTTGTTGAACACGAGTCCGTGCAGTCGCGCGGAGTCAAACTTGGGATAGGAACGGTTCAGGAACGGCACCAATGGGGCATAGTCGCGCATGATCTCAGCGTCCAGCGCCGCCCAGTCGGCGTCGCGCGCGGAACCGAGCGGTAGCTTCTTGACGGCCTCGATCCGGGCGTTGATCGACGGGACGTTCAGGTTGGAGGTGTCGTTGTTTCCGACGTTGGAGATCTCGTTGCCGTCATTCATCCCCTCGATGAAGTCGTCCGCCTCCGGGAAGTCCTGGTTCCAGTCGTTGTAGGAGACCTGGGGGTCGGTGGCCTCGGCCGCGACGGTGTCGTAGTAGATGCCCTCGTCGAGCGTCTTGACGGTCGCGTTGTAGCCCAGCGACTGCAGCACCGACGCCATGTACTGCGCCGCGGCGGGCTGGGGATCGGTGTTGGACGCCCATACCTGGATCGACATCCCTTTGGTGCCCGACTCAGCCACCAGCTGCTTGGCCTTGGCCAGGTCATAGGGGTAGAAGTGGTGCGGCACATACGCGCCCAGCCCGGGCGGAATGATGTTCTCGGCTGCCGCACCCTGCCCGCCGAAGATCTTGACCAGCGCCGCCCGGTCGACCGCGTAGTTGATCGCCTGGCGGACCTTCAGATTGTTCATCGGCGGCTTGCGGAGGTTCAGCGAGAAGTAGGTCACGTTCGTGCGCGTGTACGTGTGGATCTGGCTCGGAGACTTGGCCTGGAGCTCGGCCAGCCGGTCGGGGGCGACCTGCTCGAAGTACCACTGCAACTGCCCGTCGGCGGTCTCGTTGACGGCCTGCTCAGGGCTGACGCCGATCGTCACGTGGATCCCGTCCAGGTGGCCGGCGGGCACGTTGGGCGACCATGAATGAAAGCTTGGGTTGCGCACGATCGTGACGTGGTCCTTGGGCACGTAATCGCTGATCGTGTACGGCCCGGTCGCCACACGCCAGCGCGAATCGGTCGAGATGTCGCGGATCGGCGTGCCCTTGGGCACCGCATCGGCGAACGGCATCGCCAGGTACTCCAGGAACGTCCCGTCGCGCGCGGTCAGGTGGAAGCTGATCGTGTGGGTAGCGTCGTCGGCGACGATCCCCGCAATGCCGCCCTTGCGCGTCTTGGCGAACTGCGACGAGCCGGCGATGTCGCCGTAGTAGCCGACGCCGGGGGAGTTGATTCGGAACAGGCGCTCGATCGAGTACTTGATGTCCGACGGCTCCACCTGACGGTTGACCGGCGGTGAGAACATCACGCCGGGGCGCACGTGGAAGGTGTAGGTCTTGCCCTGGTCGGTCACGGTGGGCATCGCGATCGCCAGGTCGGGGACGACGACGTTGCCGGCCGCCCCGACCGCCGGCGCGAACCGCACGAGTCCGTCGTTGGTCGCCTCCAGGATCTCCCAGCTCTCGTTGGTGTAGCTGAGCGCAGGGTCAAGGTGATCGGGATCTGACACCTCACCGGCTTGCAGCACGCCGCCGTTCACCGGCGTGCCGGCGGCCGCACCGCCTGAGGACGACGCGCTCGCGCCGCTCGACGACGACGACGAGCCGCATGCCGCGACCGTCAGCGCGCAGGCGAGCGCCACCAGCCCGACGCGTAGTCCACCGTAACTGCTCATCTCACACCTCCGGTCGGGCCGCTGCGGCAGCCGTCTGTCGGGAACGGTCCACACTTGCCGGCGATCGTGCTCATCGCGTCGCCGTTACCTTCGAGAGCCCCAGAGGTGCGTCGGCCTCCAGGCCGCGCGCCCTCGCCCAGGCCAGCGCCAGCTGCTGCCCGTGAACGGTGGCGACGATCGGTTGCAGCATCTCGGCCAAACCCGGCGCCGGCGCCCGCTGCGCGGTCGGGATCCCGCCGACGCGGAGACGGTCGCCGAGGGCGTCCAGGTCGGTGTCGGTCCGCCCGCCGCTGCGCAGCGTGAGCACTGGGAGGTCGGGATCAAGCGCCGCGATCGGGCCATGCAGGAGGTCGGCGGACGAGATGCCCTCGGCGTGGATCGCGGCGGTCTCTCTGATCTTCAGCGCCGTCTCCAGTGCGGCGGCGAGCATCAGACCGCGGGCGACGACGACGAGCCGGTTGGAGCCTGCCCACTCCGCCGCAAGCGTGGCCGCGGCCGCGGACTCGGACTCGGACTCGGCGAGCGCGTCGGCGACCGCCTCCGGTAGCCGGCCGAGGTCCTCACCGGAGAACGACGGGCGGCCCAGCGCCGCCGCCACCAGCGCCAGCGTGAGCATCTGCGCGGTCACGGTCTTGGTCGCCGGCACGGCGCGCTCGGGGCCGGCCCGCAGCGCCAGCGACAGGTCGGCGGCGACGGCCAGCGGGCTGTCCGGATCATTGGTCACCGCGATCACGCACGCCCCCACCGCGCGCAGGCGCTCGCAGGTGCTGACGATCTCCGGCGTCGCTCCTGACTGGCTCAGGCCGATGACCAGCTGTCCGGTGTAGTCGACGCGGGCGCCGTACCGGGTGTGGATGCTCGGCGCCACCAGGCCGGCCGGGCGCCCCGAGCTCAGCTCGCACGCGTAGCGACCGAACACGGCGGCATTGTCCGACGAGCCCCTGGCGACCAACGCGACGCCGTGCAGCGGCTCGGGAATGACCGTGCGCACGCTGGAGCGGATCTCCGCCGCGTCGCCGATCAGCGCCTCCAGGACGTCGGGCTGCTCGCCCATCTCGGCCGCCATCACTGCCCCGTGCACAGCGCCTCCTGTTGTTCGTAGACCGGCGTCGTGGCCTGCCGCAGGGCCTCGTGGCGCTCCCACAGCGCGTCCCAGTCGCGCGCCCGCTTCTCGTCCGGCGCCACCGCGCACCCCGCGGCGGAGCCGGGCTCGGCGATCTGATCGCCGAGCGCGCGGGCCAGGAGCCTCGCCGCGCCGAGCGCCGAGCAGTCGCGCGTCTCGGTTGCGGTGGTGCGAACGCTTCGGCGGCAGCAGTCGGCCAGGTCACGGCAGACGCCAGGGGCGGCGGCGCACCAGCCGCCCGCTCGGATCTCGCCCGGCGGTAGGCCGACGTCGGCGAGCACCCCCAGGCAGCGCCGGCTCTCGAGCATGATCCCGTTGAGCAGGCCGCGTGCGAGGTGGGCCGCGCCGTGGCCCAGGTGAAGCCCCGCCACGGTCCCGTAGAGGTCAGCGTTCCAGAGCGCCCCCTGCTCGCCCGGCGCCAGATAGGGCAGGAATGCGGGCGCGTCCGCGGGGGCGAGCTCGCTCGCCAGCGCAAGCAGGTCGGCCTCGCCGCCTGAGTCGGCCAGCAGCGTCGCCAGCCACCGGATCGCGCTGCCGGTCGCCAGCAGGTCCATCTCCAGGCCGAGAGCGGGCGAGCCCGCCAGGGGCGTCAACAGGTAGCGGTGGCGCGGGTCGGGGTTCCAGCCGTCGGCGATCGCCAGTACGACCGTGCTCGTGCCGGCGATGTAGGCCACGTCGCCCGGGGCGTCGACGCCGAGTCCGAGCGCGCCGAGCACCGAGTCCGCGGCCCCGAGGCAGATCGGCAGGCCCGCGGGCAGCCCGAGGATCAGCGCGGCGGTCGCGCTCAGCGGTCGGGTCGAGTGCGACGGCGCAACCGGCGGAAGCTGCGGGACCGGCGCCCCCAGCTCCGCCTCGAGCGCATCCTGCGGCTCGGCCAGCCAGGCGTCCGCGCGCACGTCGTAGGCGCCGTAGCCGGCGGCCGTGCTCGGGTCGGTCAGGAGCTCTCCGGTCAGCCACGCGAACAGCAGATCCTTGGCCCCGACCAGGTGACGAGCGCGCGCGGCGACCGCGGGCTGGTCGTGCGCGAGGCGCTCGTACATCGCCAGCAGGTAGCGGCCGTCGACCCATTGGCCGGTGCGCTCGTACAGCCAGTCGGCGCCGATCGCCGTGCGCAGGCGCTCGCCGTGGCGCTCGGCCCGAGCGTCCTCCCAGGTGACGGCGGGCGCCAGCGGGCGCATGCGCTCGTCGAGCACGACGAGGGTCGGGATCATCGCCGAGAGGGCGATCCCGCGCCACCCGGCAGGCTCCACCACCGCGCGCAGGCGCGCCACCACGTCGGTGCAGGCGTGCAGCCACAGCGCCGGATCCTGCTCGGAGGCGTGCGGCGCCGGCCGCTGAGTCGGGTAGTCCGCCGCCGCGCGGGCGACGATCGTGCCGTCCGTGCCCAGTGCGATCCCCTTGGCGCCGGAGGTCCCGAGGTCAAGTCCGACCCAGACCTCGGCCTGCGCGCGCTCGGTGAGCTCGCCCATCGTCGCTGCACTCACTCCTCAGCTCGCGGCGTGACGTTCATCTCCCAGTTGCCGAGGCTCGAGAGCAGTCGCTTCTCGGTCCCGCCGGAGATGTAGAACGCGAACTCGCTCGCCGGATAGACCTGCTCGAAGCAATCGAACGGAATCCTCTGCGCGGTGAGGCTCAGCCCGCGCAGCCGCACTACCTGCGCGCCCTGCGCGAGCGCGAGCAGCCGGCGCTCGTTGGCGCCCGCGGCGCCGACCTCCAGATACTGCTCCTCCTGGTCGTCGCGCAGGCCGTAGCGCTCGGCGAGCACCTCGTAAAGTGAGCCGGTCAGCCGCTCGCGCAGCGCACCGAGGTCCGGAGCGAGCGCGACGGGGATGATCGCCGTCTCGACGATCGCCGGCCGGCCGTCGAGCAGCCGCACACGCACGAGCCGCCACACTTCGGCGTCGTCCGTGAGCCGCAGCGCGGCGGCGAGCGGCGGCGAGGGGTCGCCGCGCTCCAGAGCGCTGATCTGGCTGCCCAGCCGCGGCCGGCGGTGGTCGCCGGCGAGCGTGTCCAGCAGTCCCCCGGTGCGGCCGGGCTCCGAGACGATTCGCGGACCGGAGAGAAACGTGCCGATGCCCTGGTGGCGGCGGACCCGGCCGACCCGCTCGAGCTCCTCCAGGCCGCGGCGCACGCTGATCAGGCTCACCCCGGACAGCTCCGCCAGCTCGGCCTGGGTCGGCAGCAGGTCGCCCGGCTCGAGGTTGCGCTCCACGACGACGCGCTCGATCAGCGCCATCACCTGCTCGTAGCGCAGCATCGGGCGCGGGCTGCCGGCCGAACGTGGGGCGCTCTCCCGCGTCCCGGTCCTGCGCCCGGCGTCGAGGGCGACGATCGCCGGGACGGCGGCCAGATGCGTCGGCATCTCGGCGCGATCTGCCCGGCGGGAGCCGCTCACGCCGCCCCCGCCTCCGTGATCTCCCGGATCGCGTCCTTCGCCGCGGCGAGGGTGTCGTCGATGTCGCGCTCGGAATGGACGAGCGAGACGAACAGGTTCTCGTACTGGCTTGGATGAAAGAGCACGCCGCGCTTGAGCATCGCGTGAAACCAGCGTTCGAACATCGCCTCGTCGGCGTAGCGCTCGGCGTCACGCCAGTCACGGATCGGTCGGTCGGTGAACCACAGCTGGAACACGGTGCCCAGGCCCTCGACGCGAACCGCGAGCCCGGCATCCTGCGCGAGCGCGCGCAGGCCTTCGGCGAGGCGGTCTCCGAGGGCGCGCTGACGTTCGAACAGGCCCGGCTCCGCCAGGACGTCCATCGTCGCCGAGACAGCCGCGCACTGCACGGCGTTGGCGTTGTAGGTGCCCGAATGCGAGTAACGGCCATCGGCGATCATCGCCATCGCCTCGCGGCTGCCGCCGATCGCCGCCACCGGGAACCCTCCGCCCAGGCCCTTGGCCAGCGTCGTCAGGTCGGGGGTGACGCCGTAGAGCTCCTGGGCGCCGCCCCGCGCGAAGCGAAAGCCGGTGATCACCTCGTCGAAGATCAGCAGCGATCCGTACCGCGTGGTCAGCGCGCGCAGCAGCTCCAGGTAGCCCGGGTCCGGCAAGATACAGCCGGTGTTGAACACCGCCGGCTCGGTGATGATCGCCGCGACCTCCTCGCCCCGCTCCCGCATCACCCGCTCGATGCTCTCGGGGTCGTTCCAGCTGAGCACGATCAGGGTGTTCTCCAGCTCGGCCGGAAGCCCGGGGCCCATGGGCACCGGGCGCGGCGAGCTGGCCGGACCCGCGAGGCTCGGATCGACGTGGTTTGACCAGTACACCGTGTCTTGCCAGCCGTGATAGTGGCCCTCGAAGCGGACGATGATCCGCCGCCCGGTGTGCGCGCGGGCCAGGCGCACCGCGGTCCCGACGACCTCGCTGCCGGAGTTGGAGAAGCGCACCATCTCGATCCCGGGCACCGCGTCGACGACCTTGCGCGCGGCCTCGATCTCAAGCTCGTACGGGAGCCCCGGGCAGGTGCCGAACTCGTTGATCGCCGCGGTCACGGCCGCAGTCACGACGGGGTGGCGGTGCCCGAGGATCATCGGCCCGAGCCCGAGCAGGTAGTCGACGTACTCGTGGCCGTCGACATCGCTGATGCGCGATCCCGAACCGCCGGCGATGAACGGCGGATACGGCTTCCACCCGAACTTGACGGTCCGCGCGCTGCTGCCGGCGCCGCCCGGGATGATCTCGCTCGCGCGCTCGAACAGATCGCCGGACCGGCGCATGCGCTCCCGGTAGCCGGTGTCAGCCGTCCGGCCGCCCGCCCCCGGGTCGGCCATGACCGTCGTGCCGGTGTCCGTGCCGGCCATGTCATCCACGGGGTTCCCGCCGTTCAACGTCATTCACCTCGAATCCACCCTAGAGAGATTCCGTATAGTGTGTATATCAGCCGATGACAGCATACTCTGTATACCAACTTAGCGAGACCCGATGAACCCCGTTGACGCGACGTCCGCCGGCGCCGGGACCCCCGAGCATGCCGCGGTCGCGCTCGCGCGGGAGCTCGTGGCCGCGGACTCCACCAACCCTCAGCTCGTCGCCGGAGGAGCGGGGGAGGCCGAGGTCGCGCAGATCGTCGCCGCGCGCCTGCGGGGCGCGGGGCTGGAGGTGACGCTCACCGAGGCGATGCCCGGACGGCCGAACGTCGTCGGACGCCTGCGCGGCAGCGGGGGTGGCCGCTCGCTCATGCTCTGCGGCCACACGGACGTGGTCGCCGCCGAACCCGCCGGCTTTGCGCCGGTGATCCACGATGGGCGGCTATACGGGCGCGGGACCGTCGACATGAAGGGCGGGCTGGCGGCCGCGATCGTGGCGATCGAGCGGCTGGCGTGCAGCGACCGGCCGCCGGCCGGCGACGTCCTCCTCGCCGCCGTGATCGATGAGGAGTGGGTGAGCGCGGGCGCCGAGCGCCTCGTGGCCGAGCACGGCGCGGACGCTGCGATCCTCCCGGAGCAGTCCGATCTGGATGTGGTGGTCGAGCACGGCGGTTTCGCCTGGTTTCAGGTGCACAGCCGCGGCCGGGAGTCGCCGGGGATCGAGCCCGACGGCGGCGTCGACGCGATTGCGCTGCTGGCGCCGGTGCTCCAGGGGCTCATCGACCTCGACCGCGAGCTGGCGCAACGTTCGCGGCCGAGCTACGGTCGCCCCTCGGTGCATCCGTCGACGATCTCCGGCGGGACCCAGTTCCCCGTCTACGCCGCCGCCTGCGCGCTGGGGATCGAGCGCTGCCTGGTGGCCGGCGAGAGCGTCGCCAGCGCGCGCGCCGAGCTCGACGCGCTGCTGGCCCGCGCCCGCGCCGCCGACTCCCGCTTTGAGGTCGACGTGGAGCTGGTCGTCGGGCGCGAGCCGGTCAGCCTTGACGAGTCCGGCCCGCTCGTGCAGGCGCTGGACGCCGCGATCACGCGCCGCGCCGGCCGGGCGCCGGCGCACATCGGCGACATGGGCTGGGCCGACTCCGGGATCTTCATGGAGGCCGGGATCCCGTGCGCGATCTTCGGGCCCGCTGGCGACGGCCATCACACCGCGGACGAGTACGTGGAGATCGAGTCGCTGATCGCGTGCGCGGAGATCATCGAGGCGACGGCGCGCGCATTCTGCTCGGCGGGAGCGGCATGACATCGCTCGCAGTCCGCTCGGCGGGCGCGGCATGACCGCCACGCCGGCCGCCGGATTGTCGAGCATCCTGCCGCGCA
>DATCFW010000392.1:0-4695 GCA_036509295.1 Solirubrobacteraceae bacterium
CGCGGTCGCCGAAGCGCTCGGCGTCTTGCCCGAGGGCACGCCGATCGTGCTCGATCCGGTGATGGTCTCCGAGTCCGGCGCCGCGCTGCTCGAGCCATCGGCCACCGCCGCGCTACTGGAGCGGCTGGTGCCCCGCGTCACCGCGCTGACACCGAACCTCCCGGAGGCGCGAGCGCTGGTGAGGGCGGCACGGCGTGGGGCCGGGGCCGGGGAGCCCGCCAACCCCCCCGAGCCCGACGAGGAGCGTGAGGGAGACCAGGGTGACGGCGGCGACGACGCGGCCGCGCTGGCCCGGGCCCTGCACGCGCTCGGGCCGCGGATCGTCGTGGTCACCGGGGGGCACCGCCAGGAGGCGATCGACCTGTTCTTCGACGGGTCGCGGCTCGTCGAGCTGCCGGGCGAGCGCTACCCCGGCGGCGCGGCGCACGGATCGGGCTGCACGCACTCGTCGGTGCTCGCCGCCCGGCTGGCGTGGGGCGACTCGCCGCTCCAGGCGGCGCGGACGGCCAAGCGCCGGGCGGCGGAGGCGGTCCGTGACGGGCTGATCGACGTGGGGGCCGGGGCCGGCCCGGTCGATGTCCTCGGCGTGACATAATCCCAACGTGCGTTTTCTGAGGATGAAGCCGGGCCACGGCGAGGTGCTGATCGCGGAGGGCGATGTGGAGCTGGCGCAGGACGAGCTCCGGCTGATCGAGGAGTTCCGCCGCCAGCTCGACGCCGGGCTGTGGGCCGCCGTGCCGATCAAGGACGAGGCGGGCCGGCGACATGCGCACATGGTCAAGGAGTTCGATGACGTCCCCCGTGATGCGGACCGCGTGATCTTCTTTCCGCGCGCGGCCGGCGGCCGGTAGCCCGGCGGCGCGGGACGAGCAGGGCACGGATGCTGCTGGCACTTGTCGCGACCGCGCTGGTCGCCATCGCGCTGCTCTCCGAGGAGCTGTTCCCGCGCGTCGAGGAGCTGTGGCAGCGCCACCGCGCCCGCCGGCAGGCGGCGCCGGTGATGCCCTATGACCCGGGACGGGAGCGCCGCGCCGAGCAACGAGCCCGCGTTCTGCTGCGCTCGTGCGTGAACGAGGAGGAGTGGGCGATGTATCGGGATCTCGGCTTCATCCGGGTCTGGGGGACCCAGTCCGACGGACCGGTCGCGTCCGACGGCACCGGCGGCGCGGCGTACGCGTACCTCATCTACCCCCACCGGGCGATCGTCGCCTACCTGGCCCAGACCCACCGGCTGCTCAACGAGTACTGCGTCGCCTTCCCCGACGAGACACGCCCGTACGGCAGCGCCCGCTTGCCGGACTCCGACGATGTCCTGGCCAAGTGGATGGCGCTGACCGGCGACGAGCAACGGCTCATCTCCACCGCCAACATGCACCTGCCGGGCCGCCAGCTTGACCCCACCCGGGTCAAGCGGGATCTCTGGCGCCTCGCCCAGTGGGAGCGGGCGCGGATGCGCGACGCCGCGCAGAACGCCGCGTCCACGCCGCTGGACACCTCGCAGTAGGGCGACGGCGCGCCGCCTCGCCGCGCGCGCCGGCCCACCGCACCGCCGCCTCGCCGCGCGCGCCGGGCCACCCCGCGCGCCGCCCGGCGCCGGGCTCTGAGCGCCCCGCGGCGCTACAGTTCCCGGCCCGGATGAGCACCAGGCCCGCCCAGGATCTCAAGCACCGCAGCCGCGCCCTCACCGAGGGTCCCGAGCGGGCCGCGGCCCGCGCGTATCTGAAGGGCATCGGCTATGACGACGCCGCGCTGGCCAAGCCGCTGATCGCCGTCGCCAACACGTGGACCGAGACGATGCCGTGCAACTTCCACCTGCGCGCGCTCGGCGCGAAGATCAAGGCCGGCATCAAGGCAGCCGGCGGGACCCCGATGGAGCTGAACACGATCGCCATCTCGGACGGGATCACGATGGGCACCGCCGGGATGCGCGCCTCGCTGGCCAGCCGCGAGCTGATCGCCGACTCGATCGAGCTCGTCGTCGACGCCCACATGTTCGACGGCGTGATCGCGCTCAGCGGCTGTGACAAGACGATCCCGGGCACGGTGATGGCGCTGTGCCGCCTGAACATTCCCAGCGTGATGCTGTACGGCGGCTCGATCCTGCCGGGCAACCTGCACGGGGAGCGGGTCACGATCCAGGAGGTGTTCGAGGCGGTCGGCGCCCACGCTGCCGGCAAGATCACCGACGCGCAGCTCACCGAGATCGAGGACGTGGCCTCGCCCGGTGCCGGCGCCTGCGGCGGTCAGTTCACCGCCAACACGATGGCGATGGCGTTCGAGGTGCTGGGCATCTCGCCGTCGGGCTTCTCGATGGTGCCGGCGGTCAGCCCCCACAAGGCCGAGGTGGCCGAGCGGGCCGGGGCACTGACGATGGACATCCTCAAGCGCGGCCTGCGCCCGAGCGAGATCATCACCCGGCAGAGCCTCGAGAACGCGATCGCCGCGATCGCGTGCAGCGGCGGCTCCACCAACGGCGTGCTGCACCTGCTGGCGATCGCCAAGGAGATGGGCATCGAGTTGCACATCGACGACTTCGACGAGATCAGCGAGCGCACGCCGCTGCTGTGTGACCTCAAGCCCGGCGGCCAGTACGTCGCCCCCGACCTGTACGAGGCCGGCGGCGTCCCGCTCGTGGTCAAGCGTCTCAAGGACGCCGGCCTGCTCCACGAGGCGGCGATGACCGTCACCGGCCAGACGATCGGGGAGATCGCCGACGCCGCCGTCGAGAGCCCGGGGCAGAAGGTGGTCCGGCCGCTCGACGATCCGATCAAGGCGACCGGCGGCCTCGCCATCCTGCACGGCAACCTCGCCCCCGACGGCTGCGTGGTCAAGCTCGCCGGCTACGAGCGGCGCGCCCAGACCGGGCCGGCGCGCGTGTTCGAGTCCGAGGAGGAGTGCATGGCGGCGGTGACCGCGCGCCAGATCAACCCCGGCGACGTGATCGTCATCCGCAACGAGGGGCCGGCCGGCGGCCCCGGCATGCGCGAGATGCTGGCGGTCACCGCCGCGCTCGTCGGTGAGGGGCTGGGCGGGGAGGTGGCGCTCATCACCGACGGGCGCTTCTCCGGTGCCACTCGCGGCCTGATGGCCGGTCACGTCGCGCCCGAGTCGATCCGCGGCGGCCCGATCGGGCTCGTCAGCGACGGCGACACGATCACCCTGGACGTCACCGCCCGACGGCTGGATGTCCACCTCTCAGACGCCGAGCTCGCCGCCCGCGCCGACGCCTACCAGCCCCCCGAGCGCCCGTTCCCGGGCGTCGCGCTCAGCAAGTACGCGCGGCTGGTCTCCAGCGCCGCCGAGGGGGCCGTGACGCGATAGCCCGCGGGCTTGCGGCAGGAGCCTGTGCAATCGCGGCGAAGACCGCTCCCGGAGCGCAACCGGGCTTGCAGAACCGCTCGGGCCACCGCCCCTGCTTGAACGACGCTGCGCGGTCAGTACCATGGGACGCAGTGGCGAATGTCTCGTATCTGCGCGCCGCGGGGGCTGAGAAGGCTTCACGGCGGGGTCGGGGTGGCCTGACGTCTTCGCCGCGTCGTTTCGGGCGCGGCCGCTACGTGCTGGGCGCGATCGTGGTCATCGTGGTCGCGGTGCTGGTGGCCGGGGGGATCGTGTTCACCTCCGCCAAGGCGAGCCTGACCGCCGATTCGGGCGCGATCGCCAAGATCGGGATGCCGCTGGGCGGCGGCACGATCGAGAGCGTCACCGTGATCGGCGGGCGCAGCGCGCAGCCGGTGCCGGTGCAGGTGCGCAACGACCCCGTCATCTATCCCACCAAGCAGGTGCCGGCCGGCACCCGGCTCCAGGTGCAGGTCGTCGTCAAGCGCCCCGGCTGGATCTCCTGGCTGGCCGGCGACACCCAGCGGCTCAACCTCACGGTGACCACGCCCACCGCCAGCCTGCGCTCGCACTACGTGACGGTGAGCGCCGGCGGGCAGCTGCGGCTGCACTTCAAGGCGCCGATCAGCGCCTACACGTACGGCGTCTCGCCCTCCCACATGACCCGCCACGTCCTCGCCCAGCCCACCAGCGTCCTCACGCTGCCCCACAGCGGCAGCGCCGGCACCCTGTACCTGTCCGCATCGCCCCGGTCCTGGGAGAGCGCGCACACCGCGATGGTGAGCTACTTCCCGGGCGGCCGCAAGGCGACGGCGGTCGCCAGCCCGGCGCCGGGCACGAGCATCCGGGCGAGCACGCCGATCACGCTCACGTTCTCCAAGCCCGTGAGCAAGGCGCTGGGATCGCATCTGCCGCCGGTCTCCCCGGCTACCGCCGGCACCTGGCACACGATCAACAGCCACACGATCGAGTTTCGCCCCGAGGGCTACGGCTACGGCCTCGGCGCCAAGGTCCAGATCCCGTTGCCCAGCGAGGTGCGCCTGGAGGGCGCGCAGGGCGCCGGCGGTCAGACCGGCAGCTGGACGGTTCCCGCGGGCTCCACGACGCGTCTGCAGCAGCTGCTGGCGATGCTCGGTTACCTGCCGATGAACTTCAAGTACGCGCACTCGAGCGGGGTTGCGATGACGCCAGCGGCCCAGGAGGACGCGGCGGTCCGGCCGCCGGTGGGCCGGTTCTCGATGCGCTGGTCAAACATCCCCTCGTGGTACTCGGGCGCCTGGTCGCCGGGGTCCTACGGGGAGATCACCAAGGCGGCGGTGATGACGTTCGAGAATAACGAGGGCATGACCGCCGACG